>CAYLZO010000018.1:16492-37226 GCA_964387775.1 uncultured Anaerolineaceae bacterium | reverse complement strand
CCCTATACAAAGGGCTTGTCCGTCATTAACTTCGCACATCCGAAGCCAGCAAAAATCATCCTGATGTGCGGCCTCCGGGCCGCCATGTCGAAGGAAGACTTTTGCGGTCTCCGATGTAGACGATGTCAGGCACGTTTTTGATTGCAAGACCAAGCTCATGAATGGCACGCTCAACGTCTGCTTTGGTGAAGGACAGACGTGCTGCTTCTTCGTGAGCGACATGGAGTTTCTGAAATACTCGGAGGATGACAAGATCGTATTCCTTCAAAGCCTCTTCCAATCCCGAATCCTCCGAAACACCGGCTTCCGTTGCTTGAAATTCACTCATTTTGCTCCTTGTCCATTTTAGATCACTTGCCCCCCGACCACCACGGCTCCCACCAGATTCGTCCCGAAGCGGTAGCCCAGGTGTTGGTACGAGGGCGCGTCGAGGAGGAGCAGGTCGGCGCGCTTGCCCGGCTCCAGGCTGCCCACCTCGGCGCCGAGGCCGACGGCGTGGGCGGCATTGATCGTCGCCGCGCTGATGGCCTCGGCGGGGGTCAGGGCCATGTAGCGGCAAGCCAGGGCGATCATGAACTGCATCGACTCGCACCAGCAGGTGCCGGGGTTGCAGTCGGTGGCCAGGGCCACGGCCCCCCCGGCCTCGACGAGCGCCCGGGCCGGGGTGTAGTCGTGATGGGCCAGGCCAAAGGGCGTGCCGGGCAGGGCCACGGCAATGGTGTCTGACCGGGCCAGCAGCTCGAGCTCGTCGGGCGGGGTGCAGACCAGGTGGTCGGCCGAGGTGGCGCCCAGCTCGACGGCCAGCCGGGTGCCGCCCAGGGCCTCAAACTCGTCCACGTGGATCTTTAGTCCAAAGCCCAGCGCCCGGGCCGCTTCGAGGATACGGCGCGACTGGGTCACGGAAAAGGCGCCCTCCTCACAAAAGACGTCGCAGAAGGGCGGCGGCTCGTCCAGGGCGGCCACGGCGGGGAGCATCGTCTCGACCACAAGGTCCACGTATTCGTCTTCGCGTCCTTCGTACTCGGCGGGGATGGCGTGGGCGCCGAGAAGGGTGGGCACCAGGGTCGCGGGCGACTCGGCCTGGAGGCGGTGGATGGCGGCCAGTTGTTTCAACTCGTCCTCAAGGTTGAGGCCGTAGCCGGTCTTGATCTCGACCGTGGTCGTGCCGAGGGCCAGCATCCGCTCCAGGCGGGGCCGGGTCTGGGCTAACAATTCGTCCACGGTGGCGGCGCGGGTGTGGCGCACGGTGTTCATGATGCCGCCGCCTTTGGCCATGATCTCCATGTAGCTGGCGCCCGCGACGCGCATTTCGAACTCGTCGGCGCGCTCGCCGGCCCAGACCAGGTGGGTGTGAGGGTCCACAAAGCCGGGCATGAGGACGCGCCCGGCGGCGTAGAGGCTGCGCTCGGCCCGGACCTGGCTGCGTAACTCGGACGAGGGGCCGACGTCCAGGATGCGCCCGTCGCGGATGGCCACCGCGCCGTCGGGGATGAGGCCCAGGTCCCCCATGGCCTCCCCCCGCTTGGGGCCGTCGGGCGAGGCCAGGGTCAGGACCTGGGCTGCGTCGTAGATGAGCAGGTCGGCGTGCATGGTCACCTCCACATGAGCAAATGGGCAAACGGGCAAATGAGCAAATGGAAGGTGCCCGATTTGCTCATTTGCTCATTTACGCATTTCGTCGGGATGGCGGTCGGCGCCCTTCTGCCCTTGAAGTAGCTCGACGGCGTGGGGCAGGGCGGGCAGGATCGTCTCCAGGTTCTCGCGGACGGCCTTGGGGCTGCCGGGCAGATTGACGATGAGGGTCGCGCCCCGGATGCCGGCCACCGCCCGCGAGAGCATGGCGTGGGGCGTGATCTCCAGGCTCGCGGCGCGCATGGCTTCCGCCAGGCCGGGCGCCTCCCGCTCGACGACGTCGCGGGTGGCCTCGGGGGTCACGTCGCGAGGGGCAAAGCCGGTGCCGCCCGTGGTGAGGACCAGGTCCAGGCCCAGGCCCTCGTCGTCGGCCCAGGTGCGGAGCGTGGCCGCAATGTCGGGCCGCTCGTCGGGAACGATGGCTTGTTGCTCCACGGTGGCGTTCAGAACACCGGTGACGATCTCGCGGATGACCGGCCCGCTGAGGTCCCGATATTCGCCCCGGTAGCCCCGGTCGCTGATGGTCAGGATTCCTACTCGCATCAGAAAGGCTCAGATCTTGGCAAAGTAGCTTTCGCAAGCGGCGTCGATCAATTGCTTCGATAGCACCGGCTTGGTTCCCATATAGATGGCAATGTCGTTGATCTGGTCCAGGAGGTCGCGGGGATGGCAGGAGCGGAGATTGCGGTCGGCGGCGATGTAGTGCTTTTGCATCAGATAAACAAATGCCTCTGGCGGCAGGTCTATGCCGCGAGCCTGGCACTCGCGCTGCATGATTTGGTAGTAGATCTTTTCGTCCGGGAAATCGATGAGCAGCTTGTGGCGGATGCGCCGCAGAAAGGCATCGTCCACCAGGTCCCGAGGGTCGAGGTTGGTGGAAAAGACGATCAGCTCGTCGAAAGGGATCTCGATCTTTTTGCCCGTTTGGAGTGTCAGAAAGTCTATTCTCAGTTCCAGGGGCACAATCCAGCGGTTGAGCAGGTCCTGGGGGCGCATTGCCTGCCGGCCAAAGTCGTCGATGACAAAGAGGCCGTTGTTGGCCTTCATCTGCAACGGCGCCTCGTAGGTCTTGGAGATGGGGTCAAAGATCAGGTCCAAGTTGCGCATGGTCAACTCGCCGCCCACCACGATCTCGGGCCGGCGGATCTTGACCCAGCGGGGGTCGGTGCGCGCAAGCCGGCCGGTGCCGATCTCCCGCTTCTCTTCCTCCCGGCGGGGTGCCTGGACCGGACGGTGGTTCATCTCGTCAAAGATGCGGATGATTTGACCGTCCACGATGGCGGCGTAGGGGATGTAAACGTGGCCTTTGAGCATGCGGATGATGCTCTTGGCGATGACGGTCTTGCCGTTGCCCGGCGGGCCATAGAGGAACAAAGAACGGCCCGAGTTCACCGCCGGCCCGATCCGGTTCACCAACTCTCCGCTCAAGATCAGGTGTGACAGTGCCTGTCGCACTTCCGAAGGTCCGACGCGCAGTTCGCCCATCGTCTGGTGGCGGACCATCTGGATATATTGCTCCAGCGGGACCGGGGCCTGGCCGACGTAGGTGTCGCGTTCCAGGGCCTGGGCGGCCCGATCGGCCCCTTTGCCCGAGATCACGTACTGATAGCCCCGCTCGCCGAACCCCTTCGAGCCCGACACCTCGACCAGTTCTTCTCGTTTCAGGAATTCCAAGATCGGCCCCATCACGCCGACGAAAGGCAGGGCCAGCGCATCGGCGATCTCGACGGCGCTCATGTCGCTCTTGAAATAGACCAACTTGAGCACCAGATCGGCCAGAAAGCGCTCCGTCAGTTCGGTATCCTCGATAGATTTGGGTTCGGGGATGTACCGTTCTACAGAAAAGCCGGTAGATGGCTGTTTGGTCAAGTTTGCCTCTTCTCCATTCCTTTGGATCCTGGACAAATCAGGTGCCAGGCACCCTTCGTTTCCAACTCACTCTTTGAGAAACGTGCGCCACGGGCCGTCAATGCCATCCTCCGTTACGCCATAGTAGACGTGGATCTGGCCATCGGGCATTCGCTGGACCAGGTCGTAGCGGACCTTGCCCGCCCGCTTGGACGACTTCCAAAGGCCCAGATTCCCCTGCCACCGGACCTGATCCGGCTGGACCGGTTTGGTCTCTTGCTGGGTAATGGCGTACCGCCACAGCTTTCGCGCCGAGGAGCGGGTCACGTTGCGCACGACGTTCCCGTTGCGCAGGTCCTTCATGGCGTGGTAGAGGGTCCCTTTACGCTCTATGGTATCCACGATCTGGACCCCGGTCTTGGGCGGTTCGACCGCTCCCGCCGGTGTGGTGACTTTCTCTTTCTCTTCGCCTTCTTCGGTGGCAGCTGCCTCGCTGGTCAAGGTGCGCTTGACCAGCGAGACGATCTCGTCTCGCATGGCAATGTTGGTCTCGGCCTCCTGTCGCAAGTAGATCGTCGTCCCATCGAGGGTGTAGGGCACGTCTTTGCCCAGGGGCACGCTCAGTTGGATCACCTGGCGCCCGTGGGTCTCGACAACCGCAATGTCCACGTCCAGCGGGGGCACGACCTTGCGCTGGATCTCGGCCTTGAGGGTGTTCGTCGCTTCGTCAGGGTCAGAGACACCCATGGGCAGTGCTTTGGGATCGGACTTGACCCCGACGTAAACCGTCCCGCCGTTGGTGTTGGCCATGGCCACCACGTCACGCAGAATCGCGTGCAGGCGCCCGCCTCGCTTGGTCATGCTCTCGTGGAACGACTGGACGATGCTCGGTCCTTCCTCGCGGGCGGCCTGGACGTGATCGTAAGGCGCCTTGGTGGGGCGATAGGGGCGGGTGCGGGAAAAGTCGTCGCTGAGGAAAACTTCCTTGATGGCCTCGAAACTCAGCTCGGGCAGCAGGATCTCGGTGACGCGGTCGCCTACCCCGAGGCGATTGCGCCGGTTTGGCGGGGCCGTCAGGTAATGGGCGTCCGAGCCCTGGATGCAGTGCATCCGCCGGGGATACTCGGGCTTGCGGCCGCTAAAGAACGAGGCCGTCGTCCGGCGGCCGCGCTTCTCCAGGTCGGTAACCTCCAGGGCGTGAAGGTTGGGGCTCTGGGTGTAGGCGATGCGCGTCTGCCCGCCAAAGTCCAGCCCCCGCATCGCTACCCCGTGGCTGGAGTTGGCGTGGGCAGCGATGACCAGCCCGCCGGCGTTACTGATCACTTCGTAGGCGGTCAGGGTGTCGGTCGTGGCACCGACCTCCGTCGCCCCTTCGTCCAACCGGTCGGCCGGCACATTCAGTTCTAGTAGCAGATGCTCCAACTTGCGAATGCTCGTATTGGGCGGGAAAACGCCCATGATGTGAAATCCCAGGGTCGCCGTAAATTCGAATCCTGGCAGGACCAAAATCTTGTTGCCAATGCGCCGGTATTCTTCCAATCGGCGCTCCTCGTCCGGCTGGATGCGGCCCAATCGCTCCAACATGTCAAGCTTCTCAATCTCGGCTTGCAATGCCGCACAACCCGCCACGGTATTGTGGTCCGTAATCGCAATAATGTCCAATCCTCGCATCTCCGCTTGGTGCAAAAAATCCAAGTAGCTGACCCCGGGCTCCTTCCAATCGGCCGAAGCTGGGGTGTGGAGATGCAGGTCCATCTTGTACCATTGCATCTTTTGCTTCCTTTTTCTTGTCACTTTAACCTCTCATAAATCAGACTTGTCTTCTCGTGTTGTCTCGTGTGTTGCCCCTTCAATTTCTCGAATCGCATCGAGTAGCGTGGGCACGTCAAAGGGCTTGGCAATGAACCCATCGGCCCCGGCCTGCTGGCTGCGTGTGCTGTGATCTTCTACAGACATCAGAAGCACGGGGGTCCGGGCCAGCTCGGGATCGGGGTGGCTCCGGATCTCTGCCAGCAGGTCGAACCCACTCTTGTCCTGGAGGCGGACGTCCATAATGACCAGGTCAGGCCGGCGCTGTTCTAGCTCCCCCAGAGGGTCGCTCCACCACTCCAACTTGAGGGCCTGGTATCCCTCCATCTCCAGCAAGGTCGCCAGCAACTGGGCGCCGGATGGATCGTCGTCAATGATCAGGATTCTGTCCACCCGTCCCGTTCCTCGCTTCCCAGCCCATCGAGTAACCGGCCAGCCCTTAGCCTCATGCCAGACCCCGCGCCTCTTTCACAGCTTCGATGGCGTCGAGCAGATCCCGGTGCTGGAACGGCTTTAGCAGGAATCCGTCTGCCCCCGATGTTTCGAGTCGATGGCCATAATCCAGGGCAGAGATGAACAACACCGGCACGGTGGATACCTCCGGATCGGCGTATTCGCGGATCTGCTTCAACAGCTCAAAGCCGTCCACGTCGGGCAGATGCACGTCCAGCAGCACCAGGTCTGGGCGATGCACTTCCACCTCGGCCACCAGATTCTGCCAGTCCATCACGTGGCGGGCTTCGTAGCCGTCCAACTTGAGCAAAGCGACCAACAGCCGGGCGGCTGCAAACTGGTCATCCACCACCAGGATCTTTTTCATCAGCCTTCCGTTCTTCCACCTGTCGGTGGTCGTCGCGCAGGGCGAAGGCAAACACCTCGTCCACGCGCTCCACAAGGATAAACTCCAGTTGGTCGCGGACCTCCTGGGGGATCTCGTCGAGATCGGGTTCGTTCCGCTTGGGCAAGATGACGGTCTCGATCCCCACGCGCGCCGCCGCCAGGACCTTCTGCTTGATGCCACCGACGGGCAGCACCTGGCCTCGCAGCGTGATCTCGCCCGTCATGGCCACGTCGGCGCGTACGGGGCGCTCCTGCATCAACGACAGCAGGGCCGTGGCGATGGTCACCCCCGCCGAGGGACCATCCTTGGGCACGGCACCGGCCGGCACGTGGATGTGGATGTCGCTCTTGGTAAAGAGGCTCTCGTCAAGTTTGAAATCGGCCGCCTTGGAGCGGATGTAGCTGACGGCCGCCTGGGCCGACTCTTTCATCACGTCGCCTAGCTTGCCGGTCAGGGTCAGCCGCCGGGAGCCCGACATCCGCGTCGCCTCGATAAACGTGATGTCGCCCCCCGTCGGCGTCCACACCAGGCCGGTGGCCACGCCTGGCACTTCCGTCCGGTCGGCGGCTTCAAAGTAGTAGCGCGGTTTGCCCAGGTATTCCACCAGGTCGTCCGGCTCGACGCGGACGACGACGGCTTTGCCCTCGGCGACCCGGGTCGCCACCTTGCGGCAGACGGTGCCGATCTGCCGCTCCAGGTTGCGCACGCCGGCCTCCCGGGTATAGTCGCGGACGATGACGCGCATGGCCTCGTCGTCGAAGGCGACCTCGTCGTTGCGCAGCGAGTTCTCGCGCACCTGGCGGGGCAGGAGGTACTGCTGCGCGATGTGGATCTTTTCCTCCTCGGTGTAGCCGTCCAAGTCCAGGATCTCCATCCGGTCGCGCAGCGGCGCCGGAATAGGCGACAGCAGGTTGGCCGTGGTGACGAACATCACCTGGCTCAGGTCAAAGGGCACGTCCAGGTAGTGGTCGCGAAAGTCACTGTTCTGCTCCGGGTCCAGCACCTCCAACAGGGCCGAGGAGGGATCGCCCCGCCAGTCGGTGCCGACCTTGTCGATCTCGTCGAGCATGATCACCGGGTTCTTGGTGCCCACCCGCTTCAGGCCCTGGATGATCCGTCCCGGCATGGCGCCGATGTAGGTCCGGCGGTGGCCCCGGATCTCGGCCTCGTCGCGCATGCCGCCCAGGCTCATGCGCAGGAACTTGCGGCCCAGCGCCCGGGCGATGGAGCGCCCGAGGCTCGTCTTGCCCGTGCCCGGCGGTCCCACGAAGCAGAGGATGACGCCCTCGCGCTCCTCCCGGATCAGGTCCTCGAATGCCTCTTCCTGCCGCTCCTCCGCCCGCTCCTGCTTGAGTTTACGCACGGCCAGGTACTCCAGGATGCGCTCCTTGATGTCCTCCAGGTCGTAGTGGTCCTCGTCCAGCACCTGGCGGGCGTGGCCGATGTCCAGTTGGTCCTCGGTGACGACCTGCCAGGGCATGTCCGTCAGCCAATCGAGGTAGGTCTTGATCACCGAGTATTCGGCGGCCTGGGGCGGCATCTTTTCCATGCGGCTCAGCTCGCGGAGCGCCTCCTTCTCTGCCTCCTCGGGCATCCCCGCCTCGGCGACCTTGGCCCGGTATTCCTCGACCTCCAGGGTCTGTTCGTCGCCCTCGCCCAGCTCCTTCTGGATGGCCTTGAGCTGCTCCCGCAAAAAGTACTCGCGCTGCATCTTTTCCATCTCGGACTGGGCGTCAGACTGGATCTTGCGGCCCAACTCCAGGACTTCCAGTTCCTTGGTCATGAAATTCGTCAGCTTGCGCAGCTTTTCGTGGACGCTGTCGGTTTCCAGGATCTCCTGGGCCTGGGGGATCTCCATGCGGATGTTGGTAGCGATAAAATAAACCAACTGCCGGGGATCGTCCAGGTTCAGCGCCGCCATGAGCAGTTCGTCCGGCAACTGCGAAACGAGCGAGACCAGGCGGCGCAGGAGGTCCACGGCGTTGCGCATCAGGGCCTCGACCTCGATGTTTTCCTCGACCTGGTCGGGCAGGGCACGGACCCGGGCGCGCAGATAGGGCTCCTGCTCGGTCCAGGCCTCGATGCGGATGCGCTCGATGCCCTGGACGAGGAGGCGGATGCTGCCGTCGGTGGCCCGGATCATGCGCTGGATGTCGGCCATCACACCGATCTCGTAGACGTCCTCCGGCGAGGGCTCTTCGATCTCGGCGTCGCGGGCCGTCACGAGGCCGATCATCTGTTTCTTGACGGTCGCGTCGTCCACTAACTCGATGGAGCGGGGTTGGCCCACGCTCAGCGCCTGGAACGTGAGAGGATAGACCACGACACCCCGCAGGGGCAGGATGGCCAATTCTTCTGGGATATTGGATCTTTCGATTGGGACGTCTTTGTCCTCTACCTCTGTCATCGGTGTCTCCTCGGCTACGAGGCAGCCTCCACTCCCACCACGGGCACCTGAAAGGATTGGGCCTTGGGCAAGCAGATGCTCAAAAACCCGTCCTGGTAGGTGGCTTCGATCTCGTCTGTGTCAATGCTCCAGGACAAATGGACGTCGGTCTCGAACTCGCCGTAGAGGATCTCCATCTGCTGGTAGGCCAGCTTGGAAGCCGGATCGTGCCGGACGCCGCGGATGATCAGGCGCTGGCCATCGAGAGAGATGTCAAAGTCCTCTTCCTTCATCCCGGCGATCTCTACTTTGACGACGACGTAGCTGTCGGTCTCGTAAACGTCTGTCGGCGGCCGCCAGATTTTGTGCTGGCGGGCCGACACCCAGCGCTGGCCCGGGACCGGTTCGCGCAATAGCCCCAGCATTTGCCTGGGAAGCGCTTTGGCGTCCCTGCCCCCCTTTGGATTTTCTCGCATCATGATGTCCTCCAACGGCTTCCCATCAAAGAGAGAAACCACGTCATCTGATTTTACCATACTAATCTGATCTACTCAAGCCCGTTCGTTTACCAAACTTCGAGACCCATGACGGTTCGCTGAACTGATTTGACGGGTCTCTGGGCTCCTGGTATAATTGGCTGGCTGTATAAGGCTTATAACGGTAGGTTATGATTATGATCTATTTCGACAACGCGGCCACATCCTGGCCCAAGCCGCCGGGCGTGGCCGAAGCAATGAAACACTTTCTCGACGAGATCGGGGCCAACCCCGGCCGCGCCGCCCACCGCCAGGCCCTGGAGTCGGGACGCGTCGTCTACGACGCCCGAGAGGTGGTGAGCAAGCTCTTTAACGCGCCGGACCCCCTGCGTGTGGTCCTGGGCAAGAACGTGACCGAGGCGCTCAACCTGGCGCTTTGGGGCTTGTTGCGCCCCGGCGACCACGTCGTTACCAGCTCGATGGAGCACAATTCGATGATGCGCCCGTTGCGTGCGTTGGAGGGGCAGCCTGGACGACGTTCCGGGGGCGTCGAGGTGACGGTGGTAAGCTGCTCGCCACAGGGCATTCTCGACCCCGCCGACGTGGAGGCTGCCATCCGGCCCAACACCAGGCTGGTAGCCCTCAACCACGCCTCCAACGTGGTGGGCACACTCTTGCCGGTGGCGAAAGTGGGCGCCATCTGCCGCCAGCGCGACCTGCTCCTGCTGGTCGATGCGGCTCAAACCGGCGGCGCCTATCCCGTGGACGTGCAGGCCGACCAGATCGACCTGTTGGGGTTCACGGGCCACAAGTCGCTGGGCGGCCCCATGGGCACCGGGGGGCTGATCGTGGGCGAGCGGGTGGACGAAACCCAGATGGAACCCTTGACGCGGGGGGGCACGGGCAGCCGTTCAGAGCACGAGGTGCAGCCTGACTTTTTGCCCGACATGTGCGAGAGCGGCACGCCCAACGTGGTGGGACTGGCTGGTCTGGCCGTGGGCGTGCGCTGGGTGCTGGAACAGGGCGTGGAGGCGATCCGTGCCCACGAGGTGGCGCTGACCCAGGCCCTGATCGATGCATTACGATCGATCCCCAGAGTGACCGTCTATGGCCCGCTGGACCCCGAGCTTCAGACGGCGACGGTCTCGTTCAACGTCGCCGGGCTAACCCCTTCCGAAGTGGGATTGCGCCTGGATGACGAGTATGGCATTCTGTGCCGAGTGGGCCTTCACTGCGCGCCGGCGGCTCACAAGACCATTGGCACCTTTCCCGATGGCACGGTGCGCTTTGGCCTGAGCGCCTTCAACACGGCCGATGAGGTGCGTGTCGCCGTTGAGGCCGTAGCCCAGCTGGCCCGAGACGGGCTGCGCCTCCAAGCCCCTCACCGCCAGCCACCCGATGCAACCACCTAACCCCGAGCCCGGTCTCGCCAGGAGCCGGGCTTTTCTCTTGGCGGCTCAGGTCGGTTCTGCCCTGATCAAGTGCTAGGCAGTCGAGTCGGGGGAGCGACCGTTCAGCACGATGGCGCCGTGAGGACAGGCGGGGATACACGCGCGACAGCCGTAGCACAGGCTGGCGTCGATGAAAGGGGGCTCGCCGCGATCGATTTGGAGGATGGCCTTGCTACGGCATACCTCTCTCGCCAGGCACTTGCGGCAGACCCGGCATTGATCGTCGGCCACGTGTGGCACGGCGGTGGCCTGGGCTTTGACAGTACTCAAGACGTGCATCGGTGCCTCCTTCTATACCCCCCTGGGGTATCTCGCACAGTATAACACGCCCGGTCCCCCGTGTCAAATATCCACGGGCCGAATTCAAGGGAAAGCTCCGAGTCGCAGCCAAAGGGGTTTGGCCGGGGACGCATGCTGTGCTATAATCGAGTCTGACTCTGCAATCCGCACGGACGCAAACCTGATGGCGAGGTATTGTTATGAAGATCACGACCGTAGTAGACGACCGGGGCCATCCAGACTCGCCCTTGAAACCGGAGCATGGCGTCAGCTTTCTCATCGAGGCCAACGGCCGCAGGGTGCTCTTTGATACAGGGCAAACCGGCTCGGTCCTGCTGCACAACCTGGACGCCCTGGGCGTGAACCCCGACGGGCTAGAGGCGATCATTCTGAGCCACGGCCACGACGATCACACCGGGGGCCTGCCCGCTCTCCTGGCGCGAACCTCTCAGATCCCGGTCTATGCCCACCCCGACCTCTTGCGCAAGCGGTTCCGCAAGACGGACACCGGCCCCCGGCAGATAGGCCCCTCCCTGAGCCGAAAGGCGCTGGCCAAGCGCGCCGTCCTCAAGCTCAATGCGGAGGCGGTGGAGGTCGTTCCCGGTGTGTGGACGACCGGCGAGATCGTGCCCCGTCCCGAACCGGAAGGCCGGAGCCCCTATCACGTCGTGCGCAAGGGCTCTGGCTGGGTCGAGGACCCCTACCGGGACGACCTGGCCGTGGTGCTCAAAGCCGAAGATGGGTTGGTGCTGGTCTGTGGCTGCTGCCACGCCGGCCTGCTCAACACCCTGGCCCACGTTCGCAGTACCTTTGGCCGCGATCCCGTGGCCGTGGTGGGGGGCACCCACCTGGTCCACGCCGATGGGCCGACCCTGGCCCGCGCGATTGAAGGATTGCGAAACCATGGCTCCCCCCAGTTGCGGGTCGGTCACTGCACGGGTGACCGTGGTTTTCTCATGCTCAAAGCCGCTTTCGGGGACAAGGTCTCCCTCTACCACGTGGGGGTCGAGCTGACGTTCTGAGTATCGGTGGCAGGGAAAACCCCCTCTGCGCTGGGAAAATCTGAATCTTCTTGTTGGCCACTATCCATCCAACGCAATTCCAACTTTGCACAACACAAATCAAAGTCTATTCCAACCCATGACATAGAGAGCAAGGGTCCTCTTTGTGGTAAAATAGGGTGAAAGAGGTAGCGGCGGCCGGCGTTGGTTGCCGCCCGATTCTTGCGTTCCATCGGTTCTTTGGACAAAAACAACAAAAGGAGGAGCAAAATGCAAGAGAAGAAAAGTGGTATTGGAGACTTTTTCCTGGGATTCTTGATCGGTGGCCTGGTAGGCGCCATCGTCGCCTTGCTCAACGCCCCCCAGTCGGGCGAAGAGACCCGGGACCAGATCCGGACCCGGGGCATTGAGCTGCGCGACCAGGCAGAGAGCACGGTGGATGAGGCGCTGGCCCGAGTTCAGGCGGTATCCGCCGACATTAACAAGCGGGCGGATCAACTCAGGGTCCAGAGCCAGGAAGCCCTGGACAACATTCAGAAACAGTGGACCGACGCCATGGAACAGACCCAGCGCATCGCCACCGACACGGTGGAAGAGATCCAGAAAACGGCGCAGCAGGCCATTGAGGAGACCAGGCAGGCAGCAGAAGCCTCGGAAACGGGGTAGGAAGGGACTTGACTGTGGCGAACCAGGACACACTTCGCAGGCGGATGGTCGAAGAGCAGCTTGCCGCACGGGGGATCCGCGACCCGGCGGTGCTGCGGGCGATGGGTGAGGTCCCTCGGGAGGAGTTTGTGCTCCCGCAGTGGAGCGAGTTCGCCTACGCCGACTCGCCCTTACCCATCGGCAAAGAGCAGACCATCTCCCAGCCCTACATCGTGGCTTTGATGATCGAGGCTTTGGAGATCTCGGCCGGCGAGCAGGTCCTCGAGATCGGGACCGGTTCGGGCTACGCTGCCGCGGTCCTCAGCCGCGTCGCCGACGAGGTTTATACCGTCGAGCGACACGGCAGCCTGGCCCGCACCGCCCGGGACCGGTTTGAGCGACTGGGTTACGACAATATCCACGGCCGCCACGGGGATGGGACGCTGGGCTGGCCGGAACACGCCCCTTACGACGCCATCGTCGTGACGGCCGGCGCCCCCGAGATCCCTGAGCCGCTCTACGAGCAGCTCGCCGTCGGCGGCTGCCTGGTCGTTCCCGTCGGCCGCGCGCCGCGCCTTCAAGAACTCGTTCGGGTGCGCCGTGTCGCCGAGGATGACTATCAGCGCGAGAGCCTGGGAGGGGTTCGATTCGTGCCCCTCGTCGGCGAGGAGGGTTGGGAACCGACCAAAGCCGAGGGGTGGGTGGCCTAGGCCACCACCCCTCCCCGGCATCACAACCATCCTCTACAGCACATTGGAAAGAGAGTTTCACGGTGTCAAACGAGCAAGAAAATGAACGAAGCGAACGCCTTCCTGAAGAGACGGAACCGGACGTCGTTGAGGAGCGGCTGTTGCGCATCGAGGCCGATGATGTGGACGTAGACGAGGAACTGGCCACCGAGCAGATCTTTGACACGCAGCACGGGGAAGGCCACACCTACAACCCACAACAAGCTGCCGATCAAGGTCTGAGCTATACCCCCCCCACCGATCCGCCCACCGTGCCCAGCAAGGACGATCCCCAGGGGGTCGAGATCGCTGCTGGCTTTGCGCCCAGCATGGAGCACGCAGAGATCGACGTGGAGGATCTGCCCACCCACCTGGACGACAGCGACCTGGAGATCCGGGACGACGTCCTCGAGGCACTGCGCTACAACAGCGAAACTGCTGATCTGACAGGCATTGCCGTCGCTGTGCGAGAAGGCATCGTCTATCTCGTCGGGATTGTGCCCACTGAGGACGATATTGCCCAGGTCTACAACATAGTGGGCGACCTAGAAGGTGTGGTCCGCATCGTGAATCACCTGCAGGTCGGCTCATAGTTCTTCCCTTTGAAAAGACAGTTTCATACGACATCTGCCTCCAACCAAAAACAAACTTTTCTCAACCAAGCCCAACGGCAGTGCCAACCCGATCCACCGCGTGGGGACTGCTAGTCTGTGCTATGATAGGGTAGATGTGGAACGGGGATGAGGCGGAGGAAACATGGGTGCAGAGAAACGAATTCTAATTGTTGACGACGAAGATCGGGTTCTTTTTATCCTCAGCACAGCCTTGAGACGCTTGAAGAACGGCTTCATTGTGGTGACGGCCAAGGACGGCCGCAATGCGCTGGAGAAGGCAAAGAGGAGCCCCTTCGATTTGCTCGTCACCGATCTACGAATGCCGGGCATGGATGGCATCGAGCTAACCAAAGCCATCCGAAAGATTCACCCAGATATCGCTGTCCTCTGGATCACGGCCTATGGCAGTCACATAGTACGGGCCCAGTGCCAGGAGCTAGAGATCTATCGCTGCCTGGACAAGCCACTAGAGATCGGCGATTTCCGGCAGATCGTCCGGGAAGCCCTGGCCGCGGTCAGCGATTTGAACGACAAGAGTGAGGTCAATGAGAGAATCGAAGTGGAGGAAGGAGCTTAAGAGATGAAAAACACCTATACCTACACAGCCCGCAGTGCGGAGAATGCAGAACAGGCTGTGACTTTTACGTTGCACGACCACCAGATGTCGGTGGGGTTGGCCACACCCCTGGAACAGGTAGAGCAGTTCCTGGAAGCGAGGCTTGGCGAAGAGCCTGAGGAAGGCGAGGCCGACTCGACGCTCTGGCTCAAGCCGGCGGCTGTCTCGCTGCTCCAACGGGGCACGCGCCCCTTCCGCGTGGACGACGTCTATGCTACCGCCGAGGAGGACTGGCTGGAGGTCAGCGCCTGGTATCGCGCGGGCGGCCTGGCCCTGGCCCCGGTGACCCTCATCGAAGGGCGGGTGGACAATCGCGAAGCGTCCCAAGCCTTTGTGGAGGAGTTGGACCGCCGAAAAACCGAGATTGGCGGCATCGGCGGGCCGTTCAAGCTGCTCGATTTCTGGTTCACCTGGTTTGCCATCGGCCTGTTCCTGGTGGGGGTCCTTCAATTCTGGCGCCGCAAGGAACAAGCCTAGCTCCACATCCGGGCGGCAGCTGTGGATTGGTCGGACGGTGAGAATGGAAAAGGAAGGGATGCAGGCGCTGAGCCTACAACTGCAACGGATGGGATTGATATGGCTTCTCGTGGTGGTCGTTGCCACCGGCTGCGGCACAGAGCCGACCCAAGCGCCGGCCAAGCCCATCCCCGAGCCGACGGCCACGGTTGCCAACCAGCCAACGGCCACCACCGCCCCCACTGACGTGGGTACGGATACCACGGCGGTCGAGCCCACGGAGCCACTGACCACGATACCGACGGAGGTGCCTACCGACAGCCCATCACCCGCCGAGGGTGAGGGACAGGGGAACGCCGACGTGTTGCAGGTGCGGACTGTGCAAAGCGCCGATGGCACCTGGACCTTCCACGTGACGGTGGAGCACCCCGACACCGGCTGGGACGATTACGCCGATGGCTGGGACGTGGTGACGCCCGATGGCACCGTCCTCAAGCCCGATCCAGACAGCCAGTTCACGCGGACGCTGCTCCATCCCCACGAGAACGAGCAACCCTTCACCCGCAGCCAGAGCGGCATCGATATCCCCGAGGGTGTGACCGAGGTCCGCGTCCGCGCCCACGACCTGGTGGATGGCTTTGGCGGGCAAGAGGTCGTCGTAGACCTGACGGCCGAGTCGGGTCCGAACTTTGAAGTCGAGAGAGAAGGATGACCATCGCGCTTGATTCGACGGAGGAAGGCCTGATACGACGCAAGGAGATGCAAGAAATGAAGAACAAGATCGATTGCCAGAAGGATTTGCAGATAAAAGACTGTGACTGGACGGTCGAGGGCGAGGCGCCGGCCGACGTGGTCGAGATGGCCGTCAAGCACCTGCGCAACAACCACAATTTGGACGTGCCCGACGCCGAGAATATTCTCGAAGGAGACTATGACCCGGACGACCTGGACGAAGGGGCCCGGGTCGTGGTTCAACGGCTGCGCGAGACGCTAAACGTCCAGCCGGCCAAGGATGCGCTGGAGTCACAACCGGCCTTTGACGCGCCGACGCCCTAACCAAGCTCGATGGAGGGACAATGATAAGAAGCCTTGAGGATTTGCGCAATTATGCTATTCTGGCCCGCGACGATGAAATCGGCAAGGTGAGCGATTTCTTTTTCGACGATCTGGCCTGGGTCGTCCGCTACGTCGTGGCGGACACCGGGGGCTGGCTGGAGGACCGGCAAGTGCTGCTCTCGCCCCTGGTCCTGGGGCAGCCCGATTGGGAGGCCCAGGCCGTGCCGGTGAACTTGACCCGCCGGCAGGTCGAAGGCAGCCCGCCTATCGCTGCCGATCTGCCCGTCTCGCGGCAGATGGAGGTGGATCTCGCCGAGTACTATGGCTGGCCGCCCTATTGGCAGACGACGCCGCCGATGACCGGGGTGGGGGCCATGGCCGCAGGCCCGGCCCCGCCCGAGGGATCGGCCGGCGCCCGGCCCGAGACCGGCGATCCCCATCTGCGCAGCGTGGAGGAGGTCACCGGCTATCACATCCAGGCCCGCGATGGTTCCATCGGCCACGTCGAGGACTTGATCGCCAAAGACGAGAACTGGGTGATCCGCTACCTGGTCGTGGATACGCGGAACTTGCTGCCGGGCAAGAAGGTGCTGGTTTCGCCGGCCTGGGTCGAGGACGTCAACTGGGTCGAGCGGCTGGTCCACGTGGACCTGCTGCAGGAGACCATCAAAAATAGTCCCGAGTTCGATCCCTCGGCGCCCGTCAACCGCGAGTACGAGGTGCAACTCTACGACTACTATGGGCGGCCCAAGTACTGGGTCTAGCCCGCGCACGTAGAGCGAGGAGCTGAGGCATGACCAAGCCATCCCGGCCATCGCTGCGGGCATCTTGCTCCTCTTGAGCCGCTAACACACGTCTTGGACGAACCGTCTCAAACGGCATCTGGGAGGAGCCCGTGCACTTGGACCTGAGCTTGAATCTATCCGAAATCCTGGAAGCGCATCGCGGCGAACGCCATGTGGTCGTTCTCCACGATTTTCCCGACCCGGACAGCATCTCGGCGGGCTACGTTCATCGCCTGGTTAGTGCCCGGTTTGTTGTCGTGCAATATCAGCGAGATCGCCGTCGTCTCGCTGGCCTCTATCGTCAATGCACCGCTGCCCATCCGGCCGCTTCAGATCCTATTTCTGAACCTGGTCACGGACGTCTTTCCGGCCCTGGCCCTGGGCGTGGGCGAGGGCGAGGAGGCCATCATGGAGCGCCCGCCCCGCGATCCCCAGGAGCCGATCTTGACCCGCCGCCATTGGGCCGAGATGGGCGGCTTTAGCGGGCTGATCACCCTCGCCGTGCTGGGGGTCCTGGCCATCGCCGTGGCCAGCCTGGGCATGGAGCAGGAGCGGGCGGTGACCATTTCGTTCTTGACGCTGGCCTTTGCCCAATTGTGGCACGTGTTCAACATGCGCGATAGCGGGACCAAGTTTTTGGACAACGAAGTGGTGCGCAACCGGTGGGTGTGGGGCGCCCTGGTGCTCTGCACCGGCTTGCTGGTGGCCGCGGTTTACGTGCCGGGGCTGAACACCGTGCTCAAGGTCGTGGACCCGGGGCCGGTGGGCTGGGGCCTGGTCGCCGTGGCCAGCCTGGTGCCGTGGGCCATCGGCCAGGTCTTTCGCTCGGTCCGCCCGGAGCGGGGCGTATGAGCAACGGGGGCGCGCTGTTGCGCACCGAACACCTGGGCCGGGTGGTGGGCGGCAAACGCCTGGTGGACGACGTCTCGCTGGACGCATTGACGTGTACGCGGGCTGCGTCCTGGAAAAGCAGGACGGCGGCTTTGCCATCACGCGCATGAGGCTCCGGGCCCGGGGCGTGGTGCCCGACATCGACGACGACACCTTTTTCGAGATCGCCAAAGAGGCCGACATGGGCTGCCCGGTGTCCAACCTGTTGCGACCGGGGCTGACCATCGAGCTCGAGACCGAGCTTTTGAGCTAGCCAGAGTCACAAACGGATAGTCCCGCGGATTGCGAGGCCCGTCGTTTGGGCCGAAGCAATCCCCGACTATGCAAGACAAACGGTTTCCTGTGAGTCGTTGGGGATTGCTTCCCCGGGATGCCGCACGTCGTCAGTGCCTCTGGCAGGACGGCGCGCTCGCTCGCAATGACAGGCAAAGGACGCCGGCTGCGGCGATATCCAGAGAGGACCGGCTATGAGACAGACGCTTGACGATATAGTGACCCTGGCCGGGCGGGTGGGGTACGTTTTCGTCGCCACGGCCGACGCCGGGGGGCTGCCCCACCTGGCCTCGGCGCGGCGGCTCCGGCGGACATCGGACGGCCGCCTGGGCGTGGCCGAGTGGTTCTGCCCCGGCACCATGGCCAACCTGGAGGACAACCGCCGGGTGGCCCTGGTGGCCTGGGAGGCCGAGAGCGACACTGGCTACCAGGCCCTGGGCCGGGTCGAGGCCGTAAACGAGCTGGCCATCCTCGATGGCTTTACGCCCGCCGACCGAGAAGCATCGCCGCAGATGCAGAGCGAGTGGGAGTTGCTCGTCGCCGTGGACGAGGTGCTGGCCTTCAGCCAGGCGCCTCACACCGACGAGTCGGTATAGGACACGGATTTCACGGATGCCACGGATAAAAGAATTTAACACACGAGACCATTGGAGGGTGCATGACACAGGAGCATGAAAACAGCCTGGCCTGGCGGGTCGGTGGCCCGCAGGGCAGCGGCGTGGATACCGCCGCCCGGATTTTCGCCAACGCCTGCCTGGCCGGCCGGTTGCACATCTTTGGCCGGCGCGAGTACTATTCCAACATCATGGGCCGCCACAGCTACTACGACGTGCGCGTGGCCGGCCGGCCCCTGAGCTGCCACCGCAGCCAGATCCACCTGCTGACCACCTTTGAGGAAGAGACGCTGGCCCGCCACGCCGTCTCGGTCGTCGAGGGCGGCGCGATTGTGTACGCCGTCGGTGACGCCGACGCGCCGCTGGAGGGCATCACCTTCCTCGACCGGCGGGCCAAGGACGACCTGGCCGACTATTTGGCGGCGCGCGACCTGCCGCCGACCACGGCCGGCTTGCTGGAGGACGCCCGCCGGCGCGGGGTGCACGCCTTTGCCGTCGATTACGACGAGATCACCATCGCGCTGGCCGGCGACATCGAGCTCAAGGCCCGGGCCGAGCGGGCGCTGAACACCATCGCCGTGGCCGTCTCCTGCGCGCTGCTGGACTATGAGCCGGAGAACCTGACGGTGGCCCTGAAAAAGACCTTTTCCGACAAGCCCAAGGTCGTGGACATGAACGTCGAGGCCGTCCGCCTGGCCTACGAGTACGTCCGCGAGAACCTGGACGCCGAGGGCTTTGCGTATCGGCTGAAAGCCCGGCAGGAGGGCGCGCCGATGATGCTGGTCGGCGGCAACGACGCGGTGGCCCTGGGCAAGATGGCCGCCGGCCTGGCCTTCCAGACCTACTATCCCATCAGCCCGGCCACCGACGAGAGCGTCTACCTGGAGGCCCACGCCAACGTCCCCCAGCGGGGTGGCGGGGAGGGCGCCGTCGTCGTCGTCCAGACCGAGGACGAGTTGGCGGCGGTGACGATGGCCAGCGGGGCGGCGCTGACGGGTGCCCGCAGCGCCACGGCCACCTCCGGCCCCGGCTTTTCGCTCATGGTCGAGGGGCTGGGCTGGGCCGGCATCAACGAAGTGCCCCTGGTGGTCACGCTCTACCAGCGCGGCAGCCCGTCGACCGGCCTGCCGACCCGCACCGAGCAGGGCGACCTGCTCTTTGCCATCCACGCCGGGCACGGCGAGTTCCCGCGCCTGGTCCTCGCCTCGGGCGACGTGGAGGAGGCCTTTTACGACGCGGCCCAGGCCTTCAACTACGCCGAGCGCTACCAGACGCCCGTCATCCACCTGCTGGACCAGGGCATCGCCCGCACGACGGTCAGCCTGCCGCCCCTGGACCTCGATCCGATCCAGATCGAGCGGGGCGAGGTCTGGACGCCCAAAGACCCCGAGGCGGCGGAGGGACCCTTCCCCCGCTTCCGCGTCACCGAGTCGGGGATCTCGCCCCGGCCGCTGCTGGGCACGCCGGGCGGCACCCACTGGCTGACCGGCGCCGAGCACACCGAGCTGGGCCTGGTCACCGAGGACCCCGTGGTCCGCGAGCAGCAACTCGAAAAGCGGGCGCGCAAGCTGGAACTGGCCGCCCGCGAGATCCCGCTGGGCGAAAAGCTGCGCGTCTATGGCGACCCCGAGGCAGCCTTTACCATCGTGAGCTGGGGCTCGAACAAGGGCGCCATCCTGGAAGCGCTGGAGGGCTTTATCGCCGACGCCATCCCGGTGCGCCTCATCCAGGTGCGGCTGCTGTGGCCCTTCCCGGCCGATGAGCTGGCGCCGCTGCTGGCCGAAGCCGGGCCGCTGGTCGTCGTCGAGTCGAATTATTCGGGTCAGTTCGCCCAGCTTCTGTGCAGCCAGACGGCCTGCCAGCGCGATCACCTGATCGTCAAGTACAACGGCCGGCCCATGACCTGCGGCGAGCTGACGAAGGCACTGCACGAAATCCACGCCGGCACCGCCGGCGAGCGGATCGTCCTGCGCAACCCGCACGAGTAGAAACAAATGCCCCTGTCATTGCGAGCGCAGCGAAGCAATCCCCGGTTGTGCCAAGGTGAGATTGCTTCCCCTGGATGCAGGGACTGCGCGCTCGCTAACGCTCGCTCGCAATGACAATCGTCAAGAGTGCTGAAGAAAGGGAATGATTGACTGACCATGACAACAAAGCGAATTACAGCCAAGGACTATACGCCGGACCATCCCATCGATTGGTGTCCCGGCTGCGGCGATTTCGGCATCTTGAACGCGCTGCGCCAGGCGCTGGCCAAGCAGGGGCTGGCGCCCCACCGGGTGGCCCTGGTGGGCGGCATCGGCTGCTCGGGCAAGGCCCAGTACCACGTCGGC
>CAYLZO010000018.1:0-16482 GCA_964387775.1 uncultured Anaerolineaceae bacterium | reverse complement strand
CTCCACGGGCGGCTGCTGCCCTACGCGACGGGCATCAAGCTGGCCAATCCGGAGTTGACGGTGGTGGCCGTCGGCGGCGACGGCGACGGCATGGCCATCGGCGCCGGGCATTTCGTGAACGCCGGGCGGCGCAACGTGGACCTGACCTACGTGCTCTTTAACAACGAGGTCTATGGGCTGACCAAGGGCCAGGCCGCGCCCACGCTGCCACTGGGCTTGCAGACCAAGGGCCTGCCCGAGCCGAACATGCAGGGCCGGGTCAACGGCTTGATGCTGGCCCTCTCGGCGGGGTTCACCTGGATCGGCCGGGGCTATGCCTTCAGCGTCCGCCAATTGGTGGACCTGATGCAGCGGGCCATCGAGCATCCGGGCCTGGCCTATCTCGACGTGGCCCAGCCCTGCCCGACCTACAACAACCTGCACAACAAGGACTGGTACCGGCCCCGCGTCTACGACGTGGCCGAGGAGGGCTACGACCCCGTCGTGCCCGAGGGCGCCGACGAGGAGGCCGTCTTTGCCAAGATGGGCCAGTTTATGCAAAAGGCCCACGAGTGGGGCGAGCGTCTGCCGACCGGCGTGCTGCTAGAGAACCGGGCGGTGCCCACCTTTGCCCGGCGCATCGCCCGGCGCAACGCCAGCTACGAGACGGCGCCGCCGGCCCAACGGCCCATCGCCGACGAGGCCGGTCGGCCCGTGGCCGACCTGTCGGCCTTCTACCAGGAGATGATGGTCGAGGTGTGAGAGTGGAGTGATTGCTTGACAAGCAGATGCGGTTCCCCCTGTGGGGCTGTGTGCAGACCTACAAGGGATAGAAAGGCAGGACTTTGAGTATGCTGGACTTTCAATTCGAGTTCTACACTGAGGTACCCGATCCTGGCGACGATTTGCGGACCGAGGCCGAGCAGCGGCTGCTGGACCTGTCCAAAGGCCACGACGACCTCATCGGCGCGTCGGTGACGATGGAAGAGGTGACGGGCGAGACGACGCCCCATCGCTACGAGGCCAAGGTCGTCGTCTTTAAGCGGCCGGACAACGTAGTGGCCAAAGAAAAGTCCGAGACGCCGGAGGGCGCGCTCAAGGGGGCGCTGACGGCCGTCGAGCGGCAGGTACGCGAGTTGCGCGCCAAGCTCAAGGAGACCTGGAAACAACCGTAAGACAACGACTCAGACCTGACAGGTTCTTGTGAGGACCTGTCAGGTCTGGTCCGATGGGAAGGGATCAAGAGGGATCGAGAGCGTGAAGGTCAGGGGACAGCTCAAGACAATCTATCGGCGGGCGGACGGTGCGACGGGGGGCCGGCTCGGCATCGTGCGGGATGCCTTCGAGACGTTTGGCGAGGCGCGAGGGGCCGAGGCCGCCGCCGGCATGGCCTATTACGCCATGTTCTCGCTTTTTCCCCTGCTGCTGGCCCTGGTCGCCGCCGGGAGCTTTGTGCTCGACCGGCAGGCAGTGATGCAGCAAGCGGTTCAACTGGTCTCCGAGGCCATGCCCATCTCCCAGGGACTGATCCGGGAGAACTTGCAGCAGGTGCTAGAGTTGCGGGGGGCGGTGGGTCTCATCGGCCTGCTCGGCGCCGTCTGGTCGGCGACGGGCGTCTTTACCATCTTGAGCCGCCACGTCAACCGTGCCTGGACCGAGGCCGAGCCCCGAAATTTCCTGGAGAATCGCCTGGTGGGCCTCGGCATGGTGGGCATCCTGGCCCTGCTTCTGGCCCTGTCCCTGGTGTCGGGCACCGTGCTCAACGTCCTGTCGCGGCTGGAGCTGCCCATCTGGCAGAACCTGGCCATCTTGGGCTCACCCTTGTGGACGATCCTATCCACCGTCATTCCCTGGCTGTTCATCTTTTTCCTCTTCCTGGCCCTCTACCGCTGGGTGCCCAACGCCGAGGTTCCGGGCCGGGCGGCCTTTTGGGCCTCCATCGTCGTCGCCGTGGTCTGGGAAATTGCGGCCAACGCCTTTGCCTGGTACGTGGGCAGCGGCATCGCCCGCTACCGGCTGGTCTATGGCTCTCTGGGGGCCATCGTGGCGCTGATGTTCTGGATTTACCTGAGCAGTTGGATCACGATTTTTGGCGCCCACCTGGCGGCGGCCATCGCTCGCAAGGCGTGAGCGAGGTCTGAGACGATGGGCCAGGCTTTTGTCGTGCTCAATCCGGTGGCGGGACACAGCCAGCCGGACGCCGTCCGCCAGGCATTGAACCAGCACCTGGGCGGCGGTGGCTGGTCCTACGAGGTCTACGAGACGACGGGCGAGGAGCGCGTCGCCGAGATCCTGCGCCCGGTGCTGGAAGAAGGCGTGGACCTCGTCGTCGCGGCCGGGGGCGATGGCACGGTCTCGGACGTGGCCGATGCCCTGGCTTGCACCGGCACGCTTCTGGGCATCGTGCCGGTGGGCACGGGCAACGCCGTGGCCCGCGATCTGGGCATCCCGCTCGACCTCGACGGCGCGATGGCGCTCCTGGCCGGCGAGCACGACGTCCACCCCATCGACGCCATGCGCATCGAGGAGGGCTACTACGTCCTCAACGTCGGCGTGGGCATCACGGCCCGCGTCATGGGCGACGCCGACTACGACAGCAAGCGTACGTTGGGGCGTCTGGCTTACCTTTGGGCCGGGTTGGACAAGCTCTTTGGGCTCAGCCTGCGGCGGTTCACCGTCCTCATCGATGGAGAGTGCCACCGGCGCCGAGCGTCGGAAGTGATGGTGCTGAACAGCAGCGCCATTGGCGCGCCGTACATGCGCTGGGGACCCCACGTCGCCATCGACGATGGTCGCCTGGACGTGTACATCATGCGCGGCCGGACGGCCCTGGACTATGTCCGGATCACGTGGAGCCTGCTGCGAGAGCAGGAAAAGCGGGACCCGAACGTGCGCTACGTGCAGGCCGAGCAAGCAGTCTCGATCCGGGCCGAGCCGCCACTGCCCGTGCAGGCCGACGGTGACGTGATCGGAGAGACGCCGGTCGAAATCAGGGTGGTGCCCCAGGCGCTGCGGGTCGTCGTGCCGAAAGATGAGAATCTAGACTGAACGAAATATTCAAGGAGGTTTTTTGATGCTAGATATGATAAATCAGAGTGATATGGAAGCGTTGAGTATGAAACGAGACGGCTGGCGGGTTTCCGTCTATATGCCGACCCACCAGGCCGGGGACCAGGTCCAGCAGGACCCTATCCGTTTGAAGAATCTGCTGGATCGGGCCGAGGAGCGCCTGGTCGAGAAAGGGTTGCGCCGGCCAGAGGCCGAGGAGTTGGTGGCGCCGGCCCGGTTGCTCCTGGAAGATAACCTCTTCTGGAAGCATCAGAGCGATGGTTTGGCCGTCTTTGTCTCGGGCGAGGGGCTGGATTATTACCGGATGCCCTTTGACTTTGAGGAG
Source organism: uncultured Anaerolineaceae bacterium (assembly GCA_964387775.1). Lineage (GTDB taxonomy): Bacteria > Chloroflexota > Anaerolineae > JAAYZQ01 > JAAYZQ01 > CAYLZO01. The sequence goes on along the minus strand of CAYLZO010000018.1, from coordinate 13,109 downwards.
CAGGTCATCGTCGGCGAGCGCTTCTACGTCAAGCCGCTGCTGCCGCTCCTGAGCGGCGACGGTCGCTTTTACGTGCTGGCCCTCAGCCAGGACCAGGTGCGGCTGCTGGCCGGCACCCGCTACGCCGCCGGCGAGGTGGACCTGGAGAGCGTGCCCGATAGCCTGGCCGAGGCCCTGCGCTTTGACGATCCGGAGAGGCGGCTGCAATTCCACACCGCCACCGGCCCCTCGGGCGGCAAGGGCGAGCGCCCGGCCGCGTTCCACGGCCACGGCGGCGCCGACGTGGACGAGAAGGAGGCCATCCTGCGCTACTTCCAGAAACTGGACAACGAGCTGGCGCCCTACCTGGCCGACGTGCAGGTCCCCATGGTGCTGGCCGGCGTGGACTATTTGCTGCCGCTCTACCGGGAGGCCAACTCTTACCAGCACCTGGTGGACGAGGGGATCGAGGGCAACCCCGAGGAACTCAGCGTTCGGGAACTGCACCACCGCGCCTGGGCCGTGGTCGCGCCCCACTTTCAGCAGGAGCAGGAGGAGGCCCGCCGCCTCTATGGCGATTTGACAGGCACCGACCGGCAGTCAGACGACCTAGAGGAGATCGTGGCGGCCAGCCACTATGGCCGGGTCGAGACCCTGTGGGTTGCCCTCGGCCAGGAGCGCTGGGGGACCTTTGATCCGCAGGCAAACGAGATGGAGGTGCACGACGAGCATGAACCCGGCGACGAGGATCTGCTCGGCGCGGCGGCGGTGCAGACGTTGCTGAACAGCGGCGCCGTCTACGCCGTCGAGGCGGCGCAGGTGCCGGGCGACGGCCCCCTGGCGGCCATATTCCGCTACTGAAAGTGAAAAGAGACGGGTGTGTTTCATTTCGGTTGAGCCAAGGTTCATAGTCGGCGATTCATCACCGCAAATACGTGAAGGTTATTGAGTTTTGCGTTTGTCACATCAGAACAACGGATTCTTGCTCTTTCTGCGTTATCCTTTTGTGTCGTTGTATCATCTCAATAACCCGGGGGAAAGGCTGTTGGTAGTGCGCACTTTGCCAACGGCACGCCTGCGGCGAGTGCGCTTTTACGGCGCTGAAGCGCCTACTACGAACGTTTCCCCGATTTATCGAGATGATACATGTCGTTTAATCCGTAGATTCTGCAAATTCGTTGTTCTTTGCACCCCACGGAAGCTCAAAGAGCCCAAGATGATTTTGACGTGCACGAGGCGCCTGGAGCACTGAGGCACTGAATGCACTGAAAACACTGAAAAGGCATGTTCCTCAGTGAGTTCGGTCAATCAATGCCTCAGTGATTCCACAGGAAAGCCTTTGGCTCCCGGAGCTCACAGCCCGAGAATCCTGACGGAACGGAAAGACAAAAAGGAGGACAATTGTGGCAACAAACCACGAGCTAGAAGCAGTGCAACTCTACCAGCGAACCGATCCCGAGCAGTTCGAGTTCGAGACCACGGCCGACGTGGAGGATCTGAGCGAGGTCATTGGCCAGCCCCGGGCCGTGGAGGCGATGCGGTTCGGCATGGGCATCGGGCAGGACGGTTACAACATCTTTGCCCTGGGGCCGACGGGCACGGGCAAGCGGCAGGTCATCCGCCGCTACTTTGAGCAGCGGGCCGAAGACGAGCCGGTGCCCGACGACTGGTGCTACGTCAACAACTTTGAGGAGCGCCACAAGCCCAAGACCATCTACCTGCCGGCGGGCAAAGGCCTCGCCTTGCGAGACGACGTGGACGACTTGATCGAGGGTTTGGGCACGGCCCTTTCGGCGGCCTTTGAGAGCGAGGAGTACCAAGCCCGCCGCCAGTCCATTACCCAGGAGTTCCAGGAGCGGCAATCCTCGGCTTTTGAGGAACTCCAGAAAAAGGCAGAGAAGCAGGGCGTCGCGTTGCTGCGGACCCCGGCCGGCTTGGTCTTTGCGCCGGTGAAGGACGGTGAAGTTCTCTCCTCTGAGGAGGTGCAGGAGCTTTCGGAGGAGGAGCGGGAGCGCCTGGAGGGCGAGGTGGAAGAACTCCAGGGCGAGCTGCAAAAGATCGTGCAGCAGATGCCGGGCTGGCAGCGCGAGACCCAGGAGAAGCTCAAAGAGCTGAACCGCGAGATGGCCGGCTTTGCCGTCGGCGGGCTGATCGACGAGCTGCGGGAAAAGTACGGTGACCACCCTGACGTCGTGGCTCACCTCGACGCTGTGCAAAAGGACATTGTGGAAAACGCCCGCGATTTCTTGCAGGCCGGCGAGGAGGAATCGAACCTGCCGGCCATGCTGCGGGTTGCCACCCAGGACTCGGAGCCGGGGTCGCCCCTGGCCCGCCGCTACCGCGTCAACCTGCTGGTCGATCACGGCGAGTCGGAAGGCGCGCCGGTGGTCTATGAGGACAATCCCACCTATCAGAACCTGGTGGGGCGAGTGGAGCACCGGGCCCAGATGGGCGCGCTGCTGACCGACTTTAACCTGATCAAGCCCGGCGCGCTACACAAGGCCAACGGCGGCTACCTGATCCTTGACGCCCGCAAGGTGCTGCTCCAGCCCTACGCCTGGGAGGCCCTCAAGCGGACGATGCAGTCGGGCGAGATTCGCATCGAGTCGCTGGGCCAGATGTTGAGCCTGGTCAGCACGATTTCGCTGGAGCCGGACCCCATCCCGCTGAACGTCAAGATCGCCCTCTACGGTGAACCGCTGCTCTACTACCTGCTCTACCAGCTCGACCCTGATTTTGCCGAGTTGTTCAAGGTCGAGGCCGATTTTAGCGAGCGGATGGACCGCGACGGCGACAACCAGCAGCTCTACGCCCGGATGATCGCCACGCTGGTGCACCAGGAGGAGCTGCAACCCTTCGACCGCGAGGCGGTGGCCCGTGTCATCGAGCGCAGCGCGCGGATGGTGGGCGACGCCCAAAAGCTCTCGACCCAGACCCGCGACATCACCGACCTGCTCCGCGAGGCGAACTATTGGGCCAAGGAGGCAGGAAGCGACACGGTGCGCGCCGAGGCCGTGCAGCGGGCCATCGACGCCCAGGTTTATCGCGCCGACCGCATCCGCGAGCGGGTGCAGGAGGCGATCCAGCGCGACATCGTGCTCATCGACACTGAGGGCGACAAGACGGGCCAGGTCAACGGCCTGTCGGTCATCATGCTGGGCAACTTTGCCTTCGGCCGGCCGAGCCGCATCACGGCCCGGATCCGCCTGGGCAAGGGCAACGTGGTGGACATCGAGCGCGAGGTGGACCTGGGCGGGCCGCTCCACTCCAAGGGCGTGCTCATCCTGGCCGGTTTCCTGGGCGCTCGCTACGCCGAGGAGCAGCCCCTGTCCCTCTCGGCCAGCCTGGTGTTCGAGCAGTCTTACGGCGGGGTCGATGGCGATAGCGCCTCGTCGGCCGAGCTTTACGCGCTGCTGTCGGCCATCGCCGAGGTGCCGATCCGGCAATCCTTGGCCGTGACCGGCTCGGTGAACCAGCACGGCAAGGTCCAGGCCATCGGCGGAGTCAACGAAAAGGTTGAGGGCTTTTTTGACGTCTGCCAGGCCCGGGGCCTGACCGGCGAGCAGGGCGTGCTGATCCCGGCCTCCAACGTGCAGCACCTGATGCTGCGCCGGGACGTGGTCGAGGCGGTGGAGGCCGGCAAGTTCCACGTCTATCCGGTAGAGACGGTAGACGAGGGGATCGAGATCCTGACCGGCCTATCCGCCGGCGAGCCCGACGAGGAGGGCGAGTATCCCGAGGGCAGCATCAACTACCGGGTGAAAAAGCGGCTGGCCGAATTGGCAGAGAAGCGGCAGGAATTTGCCGCCAAGGGTGAGGAGGCGGAGGCGTGAGTGAAGAAGAACAGCAAGCACTGAGCATCGAGCGTATCCTCGTCGCCCTGGATGCCTCACCCCACAGCCTGGCTGCCCTGGGAGCGGCCGTCGAATTGGCGGCTCGCTTCCAGGCCGAGCTGGCCGGCCTCTTTGTCGAGGACGAGAGCCTGCTCCGGGCAGCCGATCTTTCCTTCGTCAGCGAGGTGGGGCTCTTTTCGGCGACCTGCCGCCGCGTGGACGGCGAAGAGATGGAACGCCAGATCCGGGTGCAAAGCCGGCGCGTCCGCCGGGTCTTTACCGTGACAACCGAGCGCGCCCAGGTGGCGTGGTCGTTTCGCGTGGCGCGGGGTACCGTCCTTAGAGAGGTACTGGCCGCGGCTTCCGAAGCAGACGTGCTGGTTCTGGGCAAGGCGGGCTGGTCGTTGGTCCGGCGCGGCCACCTGGGATCGACCGTGCGCGGCATCCTGCCCAAACGATTCGGCCTGGCCCTCATCCTGGAGGAAGGGACCTGCTTGGGTGCGCCCCTGGCGGTCGTGTACGATGGGTCGCCTGCCGCCGACCGGGCGCTGGCGGCCGCCGACGTTCTGCGCCAGGAGCCGGACGTCGATCAGCCGCTGATTGTCCTCGTCCTGGCCAAAGATCCCGACGAGGCCGAGAGCTTGCAGTCCCAGGCCGTGTCACACCTGGCCGAGCAGGGGGGGCAGGCCCGGTACCGGACCTTGACGCAGGCCAACGTCCTCCAACTGGTTGACATTCTCCAGGTGGAGCAGTGCGGCACGCTCGTCTTGCCGGCGCAAGGGATGGTTCTGCGAAATAGCGCCTTGGTCTCACTTCTGGAGGGCCTGGACCTGCCGATACTGCTCGTCACCTAGCAGCATATTGGAGAGCCTGTCCATAGTGCGCGCTTCAGCGCCGCAGAAGCGCGCTACGAACAGACACGGGCCGTCGTCGCAGCTCTGTCAGGGCTGCGGCGGCGGCCCGGCATCCTCTGGAATCGGCGGCCCGTCGGGCAGGTCGCGCAGGTACTGGCACGAGACAAAGCGCACGTCCTCCCACTTGTGCCCCTCGGCCTCAAAGGTGTCGATGTCCTCGATCCAGCGCTTCTGGTCGTTCTCCAGCCGGTAGATGTGGGGGCTGCTGCGGCACTTGAGCAGGACGTGGATCGGCCGGCCCTTTTCGAACTTGGCTAGGAACTCGTCCTCGACGATGTGCACGTCCTCCCAGGTCAGCCCCAGGTGCTCGAAGGCATCCAGGCTGCTGATCCAGCGCAGCTTGTCGTCTTCCAACTTGTAGATCTCGGGGCCGCTGCCCTTCAAGATCAACCCGTCTCGGATGATGAGGGACGAGGTCTCGGGCATGATGCGCGCCAGGCTGACGCCGTATTGGGTCACCGGGACGTTGATCAGGATGAGCAGGGCGACGACCAGGATCGCCAGGCGCCCGATCATTTTGCCCATGTTGATGCTGGGCTGCCGGGGCGGCGGCTCCCAACCTTCGTCGCCCGGTCGTGATTCGCGGCTGGGGGGCATGGGCGCCGGCCTGGGCGAAGCAGATCGGGCTGGGCTCCGCCGTTGCTCCGCTGCGGGCGGCTCGGGCCGGGGTGGCGGCACCCCCTTTTTCTCCTTCGGGGGAGGGGGCGGACCTTCCGCCCGCCGCGTCTTTTGCCGCTCGGCCAGGGCATCCAGCAGCAGGTCCAGGATCTGGTCCGTGGTCGATTTGTCCCCTTGGTTTGACATGATCCCCTCCTACCTGACCACAAAGAAGCCCAAGATCTCGCCGATGCTGGCAAAGATGTTGGTGTAGAAATTGCCGCCCAATTGGCGAAAGAGCTCAAAGTCCATGCTCGGCGCGCCGATGAAGGGCCGCAGCGTCCAGGCCATCTGGCTGCCGACGAAAGCATAGATAACGACCCACAGCCACATCACCCAACGTCGAGCGGTCCTTCCTTCTTTGCCTGCGGCAGAGACGATGCGCATCCCCTGGCTGAGAAAGAGGACGCCAACGGCGCCACAAATCGTGAATATGCCGACGTTCATGAGTTTGAAGAATTGGTACCCGGCCGTCGTGAGCAGGAAAAAGACGACGATGGGCGCAAAGCTGAGCAGCAGAACGGCGGTGACCGCGATGGCAGTCAGGATGAGCGCCACGTTCTGCGTCAGGCTCTGGTTGGAGCCAAAGAGCACGTTGAAAAAATAGAGGGTGGGCGAAGAGACGACCAGGGTCGCCAGAAAGAGGATCGGCAGCTTGACGGCCGAACTGAGCGTCTGCCACAAACTGTGCGTCGAGCCCAGCACCGCGCCATAGATCGCCAGGAAGATGAGGCTGGAGATCAACAGCGCCCGCATCTTTTCACCCAGGCCCACGCCATCGCGGATTTCGATAAAGAAGTGGTGGCGATTGCGGAGGACCGTTTCGATGACTGCTAGATCTTTCATTTTCCCCTCGCCTTTCTCTACCAGCGCGACGCAGGCAGGGTGACAAAAATCACCGTCAGCCCCCAAAAGAGAATCCACGTCACCAGAGCGTAGCGCCGATGCTCGAATTTGAGTACGGGAACAAAGAGGGCCGCCAGGGCGACGATCCAGAAGGCGGGCCGGCTGAGGAGTTCGGGCCAGCCCAGCGCCGTGCCATCGGGGGCATAGACCAGCCAGCGCAGAACCAGCGCACAGACCACTGGCAGCCCGGCAGCGATTACGGCGTCGGCCGTGCCCCAGCCGGCGTGGACCGCCTGCAATTCGCGGCCCACTTCCTCTTCCAGGCCAAAGTGGGCGGCGGCGCGGGCCAGCGCCTCCGCTTCGTCCAGACCCTCGGCCAATGCAGCCGCGACCGCCTCCTCCAGGTGGCAGCGGATCTCGGCCAGGACTTCGCGTTCGGCCGCGCTGTCCAGGTCCATCTGGGCCGCGATGCGGGCCAGCAGCCCGTCTATCCCGTTCACGAGGGTGCCTCGACGCCGAGAAGCTGGTTGACGTGCTCGGTGAAGGACTGCCAGCCTGCCAGCTCCCGCTCGAGCCGCCGGCGTCCCGCCTCGGTGATGGTGTAGAACTTGCGGCGGCGACTGCCCGGCTCGCCCCGCCATTCCGAGCGCAGCCAGCCCTTACGCTCCATCTCGTGCAGCCGGGGATAGATCAACCCCTCTTTGAAGGCAAAGTAGCCCTCGCTACGGTCCTCCAGCTCCTGGATGATCTCGTAGCCGTACATCGGCCGGTCCAGCTCTGCCAGGAGGTTGAGAATGATGACGTTGGTCGTTCCCTTGCGCATCTGCTCCCGAATGGTCATGCCCGCTCCCTTACCTTATTATCTTATGCATGGACGAATATAACACAATCGGTTTCATTTGTCAAATGACCATTGTCGCTGTATAATGCAAGTTGGCAGAAGAAAAAAGAGGGAGAGAGATGGCATCAGGACGAGTCCTTATCGTTGACGACGATCCCCATATCGTGCAAATGCTACGCAGCATCTTGGATCACCACGGCTACCAGACGAGCCTGGCGCTCTCGGGCTGGGAAGTGCTGGAGATGATCCAGCAGGCAGGGCCAGACCAAGAGCCAGCGGTGGACCTGATCCTGCTCGACATCCGCATGCCCGTTGTAGACGGCCTCGAAGTTTGCCGCAAGATCCGGGCCCAGCCCGCGTGGGCCAACGTCCCCATCGTCATGGTGACGGCGCTCCACTCCCTCCAGGATCGGCTGGTGGCCTTTGAGGCCGGCGCGAACGACTTTGTGACCAAGCCCTTCCAGCAGGCCGAGCTGTTGGCCCGGGTGCGGGCTTTTGTGGACCTGCGCCAGACCCAGCTCCGCCAGCAGGAGGCCGAGCAGCAGGTGCGACGCCTGGCAGGGCAACTGGTACAGGCCCAGGAGGAGGAGCGGCAGCGCCTGGCCCACGAATTGCACGACGAGGTTGGCCAGATGCTGACCAGCGTCAAGCTCAACCTGGCCATGCTGAAGGACGGCCTGCCGGAGGACTCGGCCGAGCTTCAGGAACTCGTCTCAGAAACCCGCTCGCTGGTCGATACGACCATGGACGGGGTCCGCCGCCTGGCCTCTTCGTTGCGCCCGGCGGCCCTGGACGACCTGGGGCTCATCCCCGCCCTGCACGCCCACGTCGAGCGCCTGATCGAACGGACCGGATTGGAAGTGACGGTGGACCTGGACACCGGGGAGCAGCGGCTGCCCAAGGTCATCGAGACGGGGCTCTACCGCATCATCCAGGAGGCGACCACGAACGCCATCCGCCACGCCGAGGCCGAGCGAATCGAGCTAACTTTGCAGCTGCAAGACGGGCGGGTCTATGCCAGCGTGGCCGACGACGGCCGCGGCTTTGAGCCGGAGCGGCGGTTGCAAGATGCCTGGCGCGAGGGACACGTGGGGCTGCTGGGCATTCAGGAACGGGTCGCTAACTTGAACGGGGACTTTGCCATCACGTCGGCGCCGGGCGCAGGCACGCGCATCGAGGTCTGGCTGCCTTACGATAGATCGGAGGAGGGGCCGGCTGCATGACCATTCGCGTGTTGCTGGCCGACGACCACCAGATCGTGCGGCAGGGGCTGCGGGCGCTGCTCGCCGCCCAGCCCGACGTGCAGGTCGTGGCCGAGGCCGGGGATGGGCGCGAGGCCGTGCAGTTGGCGGAGGAACATCGCCCCGACGTCGCCGTCCTGGACCTCTCCATGCCGCTGCTCAACGGCCTGGAGGCCACCCGCCAGATTCAGAGCCGGGTGCCCGAGGTCGCGGTCGTCATCCTCTCCATGCACCCCGACGAAGAGTACGTGCGCCAGGCGCTGCAAGCGGGCGCCCTGGGCTACGTGCTCAAGCAATCGGCCGATAGCGAGCTCAAAATGGCCATCCGCGCTACTTGAGCGGCGATAGGGCCTAACCCATGAAATCCTGGCATATTGAGCGAGGATTTTGTGGGCTGCATTTCGTCCTTTTGGTTCCGGCTTGTCCGGGTTAGGAGAGGGCTTTGGCCGAATAGAAAGCGCGAGGAGGTCCACGATGTCAAATGCTGAGGGGCGGAATTTGGGTATTGTCCCTCAACTGCCTTGATGGGATTGGTTGACTCTTAACTTCTGTTGTATCCTCGACGAGCATTTTATGTTCATCGAGGAGAGTAAATTGAACTGGGAATCGCTTTACTGCCCTAATCAGCATTGTCGTTTCTATGGAATTTCTTTCTACGAAGGACTTGTGGTCAAAAATGGCTCGAGTCATGGTCAAAAACAGGCCCTGTGCAAAGCTTGTGGGAGTAGTGTCTCTTTGAGATATGGCACGGCGTATCTGTGGTTAGAAGCTGATCCTGCTATTTTCGAGACTGCGGTGCGCGCATTGGCGGAAGGAAATTCACTCCGCGCCACAGCGCGCATTGTACAAATTGACAAGGATACTGCTTGCGACTGGTTGGATCGTGCTGCACAACACTGTCGTCTAATCATGCTCTATTTGTGGCGCAATCTCCATGTCACAGAATGCCAACTTGATGAGCTATGGAGCTTCTTTTTGCCTACACCCGAACCCACTCGCGGTACAGGAACAGCACGCTGCTGGCGTCCTATGACACCAGCCATGGCTGCTGGACTCACCGATCATGTATGGACAACAACCGAATTACTGTCATATCGAGTGCCAGGCCAGTTCATTGAACGATTGTCAGAAATAGAACGCCCGTTCCCTCCACCTGCCCAAACTCATCAAGGCAGTTGAGGGACAATACCTGAATTTCAGAGGATAGACAGACACGGAGTCAAGTTTCTGAGCTCCATTGGGCAGTCAACTCAAGAACAAGGAGAAAAGAAGTGATGAATGGCAAAAACAGTAGTCTCTGCCGTTTACTTTCGCTCTCTATTTCGATCCTCTTTCTGGTCAGCGGCATCGCCAGCGCGGGAGGGCTGTTCAACGTCGAAGCGATTTCGCCAACCGCCATCCAATCGGCAGCGACCTCCGCCCCCAAGGCAAGCACCCCGTCAGGCGGGCACAATCCCGACGGTTCCCTGGTTGCCACATCCCACCTCGGCGGCGAGATCCAGATTTCGTTGCCTACCACGCCGGAGTGTGACCGATACAAGCCGAGCGTGGCCTACGACTGGCGCCACGACGAGTACCTGGTCGTGTGGCACAACACCTGGCCCGACGGCCACCGCGACATCTATGCCCGGCGCGTGTCCGCGAGTGGCCAGCTCCTGAGCTGGTTCTCCGTCTCGGCCGGCGCCAATGACCGGGCACAGCCGGCGGCGGCCTATAATGCCAGCACCGACGAGTACCTGCTGGTGTGGATGTACAATGCCAACGGCGATGGCTCTACGTATGAAATCTGGGGTCGGACCATTGCCTGGAATGGCGCCTACCAGAACCCCGAGTTTCAGATCATCACGTGGCCCAATCGCACCTTCTGGACCCCGCGCGTGGCTTGGAACGGCTTTCGCAACGAATACCTGGTGGTCTGGAGCGCCTATGACGCGACAACGCTCACGCCAACCGACATAGCCCACGCTATCCTTGCTGCGAATGGTGCCAAGCTATACGGCGCCATCATCACTACTGCCGAACAGCCGCATCAGGCCGACGTTACCTACAACGTCGCCGCCGATGAATACCTGGTGGTTTGGAGACGCATGTTTACTGCCAGCGATGGCGACATCAGAGCCGCCCGCGTGGGAGGGTCAAGCGGTGTGGTAGTCAACCCGCCCGGCATCTTTACCGTCAACGCCGCGACCGAAGATCAACTGCTGCCAGCTGTGACCACCAATGAGCAGCACCGCTATGTGGTGGTTTGGCAGCACGCTTACCCTGGTCCTTGCTGTGACTGGGACATCCGCGGCCAGGAACTGGACGTAAACGGCAACCTGGTGGGCAGCCCGTTCTACATCGCCAATACCTCGGGCGACGAGACATCTCCCGATGTCGTGGCCCGGCCCGGAACCGGGCGCGATTACCTGGCCATCTGGCAGCGGAGTACCACAACCGGTGAGGAAATCTGGGCTTATCATCGACGTGATGACCACATTGAGGTTTTTGAGGTCGCCGCCTACGCATTCTCGGACCATGAGAACCCTGCTGTGGCCTGGGGCCGGGTCGCCCCGCTGATCGTGTACGAGAAGGATTCCCCGGGCATTTTCGGGGTTTACCGGCACATCTATGGGCGCAGGTGGGTGCCGAACGCTGTGTACCTGCCGCTGGTGGTGCGGAACTACCAGTAGTCGTCCTATTTCGGCACGAGCAGGAGTCAGCACAATTGACAAGGAGGACGAACGATGAAGAAAGCACCTTGGTTCACACCGGCACGGGCACTGGCGCTGTTGATGCCCTTTCTGGCCGTTGCAGCCACGGTCAGCTGCGGGAGTCCCCCAAAACCTGACACCGAGGCAACGGTGCAAGCCGCTATTGCCGCCACACAAGCCGCGCAGCCAACCCAAATGTTTGCACCAAAGCCGACCAACACCCCTGTTTCTGAACCGGTAGGCGATACCCCTACACCGCCGCCGCCTCTGAATGGAGCCACTGGGCCCGTCGCCTGCACCTACTATGTGGCTCTCGATGGCAGCGATGACGCTGCTGGTAGCAAAGCCCAGCCCTGGGCCACTTTCCAGCATGCCGCGGACAGGGCACAGCCTGGCGATACCGTTTGTTTCCGGGACGGCGCCTACCCTGCGGAGGAGACTCGCCTGACCCGGTCTGGTACAGCCGAGGCCCTCATCACCTTTATCGCCTATCCTGGCGAGTCGCCCATCCTGGATGGCGGAGGCAGTGCAGGAGAATTGCTGATTCTCGCTCAACGCACTTCCTATGTGCGCATCAGTGGTTTCACCCTGCGCAGCTTTGCCATCTGGGGGATGGAACTTTCCGGCGAGAACCGCTATGTTCAGTTGGACCACCTGGAGGTCGAGGGTGGCGAGGCGGCTATCCACTTCACCTACGGTGAGAGCGCCGAATCGCTGCCAGCGGAGGGCCCGGTCGAACACATCACCTTGGAGGACAGTATCATCCACGGCAGCCAGTACTCGGCGGTGGACTGCACGCCTGGCCCCTGCAATCACATGGTCATCCGCCGCGTGGAGATATACAACACCGGGCTGGAGGGCGAGGACTTTTATGGCTCCGATGGCCTGGAGTTCGCCCGAGGTTATCCCGTCCTGGTGGAAGACTGCTACGTCCATGATAACGGCGGCGATGGCATTGACCTCAACTCCCGCGATCGACAGGGCAACGCGACCGGGGTCATCGTGCGGCGCAACCGGGTAGTGCGCAATCACCTGAACGGTATCAAACTGTGGGCCGGGGGACGGATAGAGAACAATGTCGTGTGGGGGCAGGGGAACAGTGGTGTGTGGGCCGGCACGTTCCCCAGCACGCTGGAGGTGTTCAACAACACCATTGCCTACAACATGTGGGACCCGACTAGTGATCGCAACTGGTCCCTTGTGGTCGGTTACCCGGAGGAGATGAAATCGCCGCCGGTAAACCTCACACTGGTGAACAATATCTTTGCCTTCAATGCCGATCCCCTGGAAGGCGGCTCTACCGGCATCTATCTGGGGCCAGGGGTCAATCTGGAGCGCGAGCAGCACAATCTCTACTACAGCCGGGCGGACGGCGAGATCACAGCCGAGTTTGTGCACGGACGTGACCCTGACTTTACCCGCGCCGAGATCGCCGACGGCGCATGGGCCCAGTTCAGCGGACAGGGACAAAACAACCTGACATCCGCGCCGCTCTTCGCATCTGGCTGGCCAGCGGTTGATCTACACCTGCAAGAAACCAGCCTGGCCGTGAATGCCGGCAACGCGGCTGGCGCTCCGACTGAAGATGTAACCGGCCGTGCCCGCGACACCCAACCGGACATCGGGGCATACGAGCAATAGGTTGTGTGGTGAGTGATTTCCCCAGGCGGTAGTGTCGGAGGGTGGTGGTGTCTTTAGGCGGTGAGGTCGCCCAACAACTCGTTGCAACCGACACGCTGATCGAGTCGCCAATTGATGAGGGCCATGTTTTTGTGGCGTGTCTTTGATTCTGGACTTTGGCCATTTAGGTTGAATAACAAGCCGCCTCCAGCAAGGAAAACAGAGCGGCAGGTGGAATTAGGGCCAATACCTATTGGGATTAAACGGATTTACACGGATTCGCGCTGACGAAATTGGTTGGCATTCCGTCGCGAGTAGCTAAAATCCGTGTGAATCCGTGTCCAATTCAAGATCCCCCTGAACGCTTACGTCACGGCAAGTCCAGAGACCCAGTCGGTGCTGGTGACAATCTCTCTCCAGGGATTCATGTCTTTCGGACTGCAGATTTTTTACCCCCCTCAAAGCTCCCCCATGCTCCCCCATGC
>CAYLZO010000017.1:0-37719 GCA_964387775.1 uncultured Anaerolineaceae bacterium | reverse complement strand
GGACAGGCGCTTTCACGCCCAGCCCAACGCCTGCCCGGTGTGCGGCCCTCACGTCTGGCTCAAAGCTCGTAGTGACGGCTTTAGCCGTCCCCTGGCAGAGCGGGACGAGGCCATGCGGACGGCCGCCGAGCTGCTGCTGTCCGGCAAGGTGCTGGCCATCAAGGGCCTGGGCGGCTTTCACCTGGCCTGCGACGCGACGGACGCGGAAGCGGTCCAGACCCTCCGCGCCCGCAAGGGCCGCCCGGCCAAGCCCCTGGCGGTGATGATGGCGACCCTCGACGACGTACGCCGCCATTGCTACGTCTCCGACGGCGAGGCCAAGCTGCTCGCCAGCCAGCAGTGCCCCATCGTCCTGCTCCGCTGGCGCGACGACTCGAATATTGCCCGCGAGGTGGCGCCGGACCGCCAGGATGGCGTCTACCTGGGCGCCATGCTGCCCTACACGCCCCTGCACCACGTCCTGCTGCGCGACGTGGGCCGCCCGCTGGTGATGACCAGCGGCAACCTCTCCGAAGAGCCCATCGCCCGGACCAACGACGAGGCCCGCCGTCGCCTCGGCCCCCTGGCCGACGCCTTTCTGCTGCACAACCGCGACATTTACGCCCGCTACGACGATAGTGTAGTGATTAGTGGTCAGTGGTCAGTGGCCAGCGGCGAGCCCGATTCCCCGATTCCCCGATTCCCCGATTCCCGATACCCCATCCGCCGCTCGCGAGGGTACGCGCCCTTCCCCGTCCGCCTGCCGTTCCAGACCGGCCAGATCCTGGCCGTCGGCGCCGAGCTAAAGAACACCTTCTGCCTGACCCGCGACGATTTCGCCTTTCTCAGCCAGCACATCGGCGACATGGAGAACCTGGAGACCCTGGAGCATTTTGAGCAGTCCATCGAGCTCTTCAAACACCTCTTCCGCATCGAGCCCGACCTCGTCGCCCACGACCTCCACCCCGCCTATTTCTCCACCAAATATGCCCATTCCCGATACCCGATACCCGATACCCGGTACCCGGTCCAACACCACCACGCCCACATCGCCGCCTGCCTGGCCGACAACGGCTGGACACCTGACGACGGCCCCGTCATCGGCGTGGCCTGGGACGGCACCGGCTACGGGCCCGACGGCCACATCTGGGGCGGCGAGTTTTTCGTCGGCGGCTATCGCGGCTTCGAGCGGGCCGCGCACCTGGAATATCTGCCCATGCCCGGCGGCGACGCCGCGATTCTGAATCCCTGGCGGCTGGCCTTGGGCTACGTCTACGCGCTGACGGGGGAGGCCCCGGACCTGCCCGGCATCTCCGAGCAAGAGCCAGGCATCGCCCCCCAGGCGATGCACATCGTCCGCCAGCAGGTGGAGCGCGGGCTCAACACGCCGCTGACCTCGGCCGTGGGCCGCCTCTTTGACGCCGTGGCGGCCCTGGTCGGCGTGCGCCACACCGTGACCTACGAAGCCCAGGCCGCCATCGAGCTGGAGATGCTGGCCACCCGCTGGGCCGAGGCGCGGCCCGACGTGGACCAACGTCTCCCCTATCCCTTCGAGGTGGAGGGCGAAGGCGATGGCGCGGTGATTCGTCTGCGGCGGCTGCTCGAAGTGATTCAAGCAGAGCGAGACGCGGGGGTTGATCCCGGCGAGATCGGCTGGCGCTTTCACCGGACGCTGGTCGAGGTGATGCTCGTCGTCTGCGAGTTGCTCGCGGTTTCGACCGGCCTGCGGACCGTGGCCCTCAGCGGCGGCGTCTTTCAGAACCGGCTGCTGCTCTCGCTGGCCGTGCCCGCCCTGGAGCGGGCCGGCTTTCGCGCCCTGCTCCATCGCCAGGTGCCCTGCAACGACGGCGGCCTCAGCCTGGGGCAGGCGGCGCTGGCCCATTTTGCCCGGGATTGAGCAAATCGCCGTTTTCGAGTATACTGAATACCAGACCAGACTGAGTGGAAAGGAAGAGAACGATGGGCAAAGTCATTACCGTGGAGATTCCAGAACAGTGGGATTGGGATCAGACAGTACAGGTCCAAGAAATTTTCCAACTTGGATTGTACCAACTCCGGGTTCGACAGGCTCTACAAATCTACCAGGCCGGAAGCGGTTCCCTGGGCCACGCAGCCGAGCAGGCAGGCGTCTCAAAAAGAGATCTCATTCGTGAAGCGCGGGCGCGGGGCATCGAGCCGCTCTTTGATGAGCAAACCGTACGCGAGGAATTGGGGGAATGAGCAGATCCCTACCGGTCGTTATCAATGCCGGCCCGCTCATGGTGCTGGCCAAGTTGAATGCGCTGCATCTCCTTCGAAAACTTTACGAACAAGTGCTGATTCCTCGCTCCGTATACGACGAGGTAGTACTCGAAGGACTGCGCCAGGGTTACCAAGATGCCAGAACCTTGCAACTGTTCTTGGCTCAGGTCAAGTGGAGCCCTGTGGACGCAAGCCGCGCACCCATCCCCGACGACTTGCTCCAAGCTCCTTTGGATCGCGGCGAGCGCGACACGCTGGCCTTGGCAGTCGAGAGGGAGGCAGGCCTCGTACTGATAGATGAAGCCGTCGGCCGCAAAATAGCCCGGACCAGGGGATTGCCGGTTCGGGGTTCCTTGGGTATCTTGATCGAGGCCTATCGGCAGGGATTCATAGAGGTCGACCAACTGCGCCTCTACTTCGATGAGATGACCCACCGACAGGATATCTGGGTCAGCCCGACATTGGTGGCACGTCTTTTGTCGAAAGTGCTTGAAACGTGACTGGCGTTTGCTAGCGAGGATGAGATATCTTTTGAAATACATCGACGAGTTCCGCGACCCGGCCCTGGCCCACAAGCTCCTGGCCCGCATCGAGGCCCGCGCCACACGCCCCGTGCGGCTGATGGAATTTTGCGGCGGCCACACCCACGCCGTGATGCGCTACGGCCTGCGCGCGCTGCTGCCCGGCGTCGTCGACCTGCGCTCGGGGCCGGGCTGCCCCGTGTGCGTCACCGACAACGCCGACCTGGACCGGGCCATCGCCCTAGCTACGCATCCCCGCAAGGGGGTGGCCCAGGTGCCTGGCCTGATCCTGACCACCTTTGGCGACATGGTCCGCGTGCCTGGCAGCCGCCAGAGCTTGCAAGACGCCAAGGCCGCCGGCGCCGACGTGCGCCTGGTCTATTCGACGCTGGACGCCCTCCAGATCGCCCGCGACAACCCGGCGCGGCCCGTCGTCTTTCTCGGCGTCGGGTTCGAGACGACGGCGCCCACCGTCGCCGCCGCCCTCCTCCAGGCCGAGCAGGACGAGGTCGAGAATTTCTACGTCCTCAGCCTGCACAAGTTAACGCCGCCGGCCACCCGCGCCATCCTCGACGCCGGGGATCTCGCATTGGACGGCGTCATCGGCCCCGGCCACGTGACGACCATCATCGGCAGCGACGCCTGGCGTTTTCTGCCCGGCGAGTACGGCGTGCCGGTGGCCGTAGCCGGCTTTGAGCCCCTCGACATCCTCCAGGCCGTGGCCGACCTGGTGGACATGGTCGAGGCCGGGCAGCCGGCGGTGGCCAATCCCTACAGCCGCAGCGTGACGCCCGGCGGCAATCCCCACGCCCTGGGCGTGCTGGACCGCGTCTTCCAGGTGGGCGACGCCGATTGGCGCGGCCTGGGCCGGGTGCCCGCCAGCGGCCTGGGCCTGCGCCCCGAATTCGCCCGCTTTGACGCCGCCCAGCGCTTTGACGTGGACCCCGGCCCGACCCGTGAGCACCGGGGCTGCCTGTGCGGCGACGTGCTGCGCGGCACCGTCACCCCGCCCGAGTGCCCGCTCTTTGGCACGGCCTGCACCCCGGCGCATCCCGTCGGCGCCTGCATGGTCTCGGCCGAGGGTTCCTGCGCCGCCTACTACCAGTTTGCACGAGAGGAACTATGAGCGACGACGTAATCCGCCTGGCCCACGGCTCCGGCGGCAAACTCAGCCACGACCTGGTCGAGACCCTGTTCGCCCGCCATTTCGCCAACCCCACCCTCCTCCGCCTCGACGATTCGGCCATTTTGGCTGTCCAGTTCCCCGATTCCCGGATACCCGATACCCGATACCCAAATCCCCGCCTCGCCTTCTCCACCGACAGCTACGTCGTCCACCCCCTCACCTTCCCCGGCGGCGACATCGGCAAGCTGGCCGTCTGCGGCACGGTCAACGACGTGAGCATGAGCGGCGCCCGGCCGCTGTGGCTCAGCGCCGGGTTCATCCTGGAGGAGGGGCTGCCCCTGGCCGAGCTGGAGCGGATCGTGGCCTCGATGGCGGTCACGGCCCGGCAGGCCGGCGTGCTGATCGTTGCCGGCGACACCAAGGTCGTCGACCGGGGCAGCGCCGACAAACTGTTCGTCAACACCGCCGGCATCGGCCTGGTGCCGCCCGGCGTCGAGATCGCCGGCGACCGCGCCCGGCCCGGCGACGCCGTGCTGCTCAGCGGCACCATCGGCGACCACGGGATGACGATCATGACCCAGCGCGAGGGCTTGCAGTTCGACAGTCCCCTGGTCAGCGATTGCGCGCCGCTTGTTCCCCTCCCTTGGGGGAGGCGACCGAAGAGAGGGGTGAGGGGGGAAAGGGACCCATCCACTGCCTCCGCGATCCGACGCGCGGCGGCCTGGCGACGGCCCTCAACGAGCTGGCCGCCCGCTCGGACGTTGGCATCGAGATCGACGAGATGGCCGTCCCGGTGCGCGAGGCAGTGCGCGGCGCCTGCGAGCTGCTGGGCCTCGACCCGCTCTACGTGGCCAACGAGGGCAAGCTGGTGGCCATCGTCGCGCCCGAGACTGCGGAGCAGGCCCTGGCCGCCCTGCGCGCCCACAAATACGGCCGCGAGGCGGCCCTCATCGGCCGCGTCACCGCCGAGCATCCGGGGCGCGTCGTCTTGTGCACGGCGCTGGGCGCCCGCCGCGTGGTGGACATGCTGGTCGGCGAGCAACTGCCCCGCATCTGCTGAGACGCAAAAATCCCCAAAGGTCGGGTAGACCTTTGGGGATTCGGGATTTTTGTCAGGGCAAGACTACCCCGCCCATCACGCGCTCTCGCGCAGCGCCTCCTCGCCCTCCCAGGGCACCGATTGGCCCGCTTGGGTCAGCAACAGAGGCCGCACCTTGCGCCGGATCGTATCGGCGTTGATCACGCACTTGACCACGTCGGCGCGGGACGGAATCTCGTACATCACGTCCAGCAGCGTCTCTTCGAGGATGGTCCGCAGGCCGCGGGCGCCGGTCTTGCGGCCCATGGCCTGCTCGGCGATGGCCTCCAACGCGTCTTCGGTCAGGACCAACTCGACCTCGTCCAGGGCTAGCATGCGTGCGAACTGCTTGACCAGGGCGTTCTTGGGCCGGGTCAGGATGGCGATCATGGCTTCGATGTCCAGCGGCTGGACGCTGGTGACCACCGGCAGGCGGCCGACCAGCTCGGGGATGAGGCCAAAGCGCATCAGGTCGTCGGGCGAGATCACGTGCAGCAGCTCGGCCGACGTCATCTCCCGGCGCCGCTGCCCCTCGCGGCCGGCGGCAAAGCCAATGGGCCCTTTAGCGCCGACCCGCTCGGCGACGATCTCGTCCAGCCCCTCAAAGGTGCCGCCGCAGATAAAGAGGATATTCGTCGTGTCGATCTGGATGAACTCCTGCTGGGGGTGTTTACGCCCGCCGTGGGGCGGCACGTTGATCTCGGCGCCCTCCACGATCTTGAGCAGGGCCTGCTGCACCCCCTCGCCCGACACGTCGCGGGTGATGCTGGGATTGTCGCCCGACTTGCGGCCTGTCTTGTCGATCTCGTCGATGTAGATGATGCCCGTTTCGGCCCGCTCGATGTCGAAATCGGCGGCCTGGAGCAGGCCCAGCAGGATCGTCTCCACGTCCTCGCCCACGTAGCCGGCTTCGGTCAGGGCCGTGGCGTCGGCGATGGAAAAAGGCACGTCGAGGATGCGGGCCAGCGTCTGGGCCAACAGCGTCTTGCCACAGCCCGTCGGGCCGACGAGCAGGATGTTGCTCTTTTGCAGCTCCACGTCGTCGACGGACGCGCCGGCCTTGATCCGCTTGTAGTGGTTATAAACCGCCACCGAGAGCACCTTCTTGGCCCGCTCCTGGCCGACGACGTATTCTTCCAGCCTCTCAAAGATCTCGTGAGGCGAGGGCAGCCGGCCAAGACCGCCCTCGATGCGCTCCCGAGCCTCCTGCTCTTTTTCCTCTTCCAGGATCTCGACGCAGAGCAAGACGCAATCGTCGCAGATATAGACGTCGTCGGGACCGGAGATCAGCCGGTCCACTTCTTCGTAATCCCTGTGGCAGAAGGAGCAATAGTGCGCGCCCACTTCTTGTCGCCGTCCCATGTCTGGCACTCCTAACCCGGATAGACCGGAACCAAAGAGGAACCGCCTTGTCCACAAAATCCTTGCACAAAAAACGAGAATTTCGTGGGTTAGCCCTTATGACTCACCGGTGATGACACTGAGGCAGGGGCTCGTCCCCCACCTCTCAGTCACCATCCGACTCGTTCTTCTCTTCCTCACTATCGTTCTCTTCCTCTTCACCGACGGCCAGGACTTCGTCAATGATGCCGTAACCGACCGCGCTCGAAGCATCCATAAAGTAGTCCCGGTCAAAGTCGTCCGAGATCTTTTGCACGTCCTGCCCCGTGTGCTTGGACAGGATCTTGTGAAGCATGTCCTGCATTCGCTTCAGCTCTTTGTACTGGATCTCGACGTCGGGCGCATAGCCCCGCGCGCCGCCGCCGGCCGGGTGCATGTGGATCGTGGCGTGGGGAAGCGCGTAGCGCCGCCCCTTGTGGCCGGCCGCCAGCAGCACCGTGCCCAGGCTGGCCGTCCAGCCCACGGCGATGGTCGAAACGGGTGCCCGCAGCATCTGCATCGTGTCATAGATGGCCAGGCCGGGATAGATCTCGCCGCCGGGCGAGTTGATATAGAGCTGAATCTCCTTCTCAGGGTTCTCCCGGTCTAGGAAGAGCAACTGGGCCACGACGAGGTTGGAGACCTGGTCGTTGATCGGCGTGCCGAGGAACACGATCCGTTCCTTGAGCAATAGGGAATAGATGTCGTAGGCGCGCTCGCCACGTCCGGTTGTCTCGATGACCATAGGAATCAAGCTATTTCGCATTCTTTTGCCTCCTGAATTTGAGTCTGCGGGGTTGAAGAATCGGAAGGGTCTGAAGGCCAGGCCCCTTTGCGTTCAACCTCCTGCCGCCAGTGTACACCCAGACGGCGGGGAGTTCTGTAAGATGTCTCCCACGGCCGTCCCGATCTAGTCGGATTCAGCCTCCTCTGCCGGCTCGTCTCCGCCTTCCTCTTTTTCCTCGGCCTCCTCCGCTTGGGGTGGCGCGTCCGTACCCTCCTCTGCCCCTTCTTCCAGACTCACCTCGGCTTCTGTGTCTGCTCTTTCTGGCAGCGGCGGGGCCTCACCCTGGGCGATCTGGCGGACGCGCTCGCTGACCTTGTTCATCAAGAGATTATGGCTCACCGTCAGGCGCGCGCCCTCGGTCTCGAGCATCTCTTCCATCTGCTCGGCCTGGGGGCCGGCTTCCCGTATCAAATGTTCGATCTCTTCTTCCAGCTCGTACTCTTCGACCGTCAACCCCTCCTGCTCGGCAATTTCGTTCATCACGAGGCGTTTTTGTAGGCGGTCCTCGGCACCGGGATGGAGCTCCTGGCGGTACATCTCGCGGGTCTTGCCCAACATGCCCAGGTAGCGATCCAGATCGAGGCCGGTGCCGGCCAGGTTCTGCTCTATCTGGCTCATCATGAACTCGGCCTCGCGGTCAATGGCCTGGTGCGGATACTCGACCTGGTCCGCCTGCTCGATGATGGCCTCCAGGATCTTGTCCAGGTACTCCGACTCGGCCTTTTGCAGGGCCGACGTCTCCATTTCTTCCCGCAGGGCGGCCCTCAGCTCGTCCAGCGTGTCGTAGGTGCCGACCATCATGGCCAGCTCGTCGTCCAGGGGCGGCACGTCCTTCTCGCGCACGGTGTGCAGGTACACGGTGACAGTCGCTTCCTGGCCGGCCACGTCCTCCTCGAAACCCTCCTCGGGCACCGTCAGCGTGAAGGTCTTTTCCTCGTCCGGCGAGAGGCCCACGACCTCTCTGTGAAAGCCGATCATCGGCAGATCGCCGCTTTTTTCCAACTCCATCTCGTGGTTCTCATTGTCCATGATCAACTCGTCGCCGACCTTGCCCTCGAAATCGACGACGACCTGGTCGCCGAACTCGGCCGGCCGCTCGGCAGGCACCCACTGGGTGTGCTCCCGCTGGAACTCGGCCAGCCGCTCCTCGATCCTCTCGTCGGTGACCGGCTCCGGCTCCATTGAGACCCGCACGGAGCGATAGTCGCCCAGCTCGACCTCCGGCAGGATGGGCAGCAAGACCGTCATGCGAAAGGGGTCCCACTCGATCTCTTGTAGCTCGCCGACCTGGTACGGTTCGTATTCGACCCGCTCCAGCGCCTCGTCGAACACCTCGTTGCCAAAGTCATCCAGCGCCTCCCGCTGGACGGCCTCGCGGCCAAAGACGCGCACCACGGCGTGGTAGGGCGCCCGTCCCTTGCGATAGCCCGGAATGCTAAACTGGCGCGAGATGCGGCGGGCCGTCTGGCGCAGCTGCTTGTCGATCTCGGCCTGGTCTACTTCGACGACGACCTTGACCTGGCAGTCGTCCAGTCGTTCGGTAGTTACGTTCATGTCCATGTCTGTTTTCCTCTCCTGTCTGGTCGCTTTACGCGGCCATTATACCCGATTTCGGGGGACATGCCAAACAAATCTGGGTCTATCGTTCCAGCCGGGGGTTGACACTGCTCCTGCCCTCGTCTATAATGAACCTGAGGGGGACCAAGGTGCCAGGTACTTGCTCGTGGAACGCCAATCGGGGGTCAGCCGAGTTGTCCCTTAACCTGGAGATTGGGGAAGCGAACAAGTGCCTGGCACCCTGATTTGTCAAAAACCGAGGAAAAGGGGGCTGTGTTCATGAAAGACGCCGAACTAGGCGAGACCCGGGAAGAGATCGAAAAGCGGAAAGAGGAATACCGGCGGCAGCGCGAACAGGTCCAGGCTCAGGCCGAGGAGGAACTGCCTGAGGAAATGCAGCCGGAGGAGCCCCAGACCTACGTGGTGCAGCGCGGCGACAGCCTGAGCCAGATCGCCCAGAAGGTCTATGGCGACGCCAGTCGCTGGCGGGAGATCTTGAAGGCCAACGAGGATCAGATCAAAGACCCCAAGGTGATCCTGCCCGGCCAGGAGTTGCGCATCCCCTAACCACGCGGCGTCAGGGAGCCGTGACCCTAATCCGCCCCAGCGAGATGCTGTCTCCTTCTGGCTTGCCGTCCGCTCCCAGGCGCGGCAGGCGATCCCCCGTGGCCAGGAGATACATCCCCACGTTCAATTCGTACTCGCCCGGCGACACGTCGGCCGGAACCTCCAGGACGTAGGGGTCGGGCAGCCGCTCACCCGCGTCCCAGAAGCTCGTCGGATAGCTGCCCCCCAGCGGCGGGCCATCGGCCTGGGCCACCGGCTGCCCGTCCGGCCCCGTCAGGTGGAGGAAGACGGTATAATCCTTCCCAAAGTCGCCCAGGCATTCCCACGTCAGCGTCAAGGCCTGCGAGGCCCCGGCCTCCATCTCGCGCCGAGACAGATCGTAACCCACCAGGCGCACCAAGCCCCCCAGATTGCCCTCGTCCACCAGTTGGGGCGGCAGTGGCGGGGGGGGCACATCGACTTTCAGGTAATCCAGCGTCAAGCGGGTCTCGCCACTGCCTGCCAGCGGCACGCGGTCCGAGACGGGGTCGGCGGCATCGTAGAGCCCCACCTCCAGGCGGTAGCGGCCCGGCGGCGTATCGGCGGGGAGGGTCAGCGCGCGTTCGTCGGTCACGGCCCGGTCGCGGGGCCAATGGGTGGACATGCCGTACAGCCCCAAAAAGGGCTCGCCGTCGACCTGGGTCAACCCCTCGCCATCCGCGCCGATCACGTGGACAAAGACGGTGTAGTTCCGCTCGGGGCGGAGGGCCTGCCAGAAGAGCCGGAGCGTCACCTCCTGGCCCGGCTCGGGCCGGTCGGTGCTGAGGGCATAGCCCGTCAGCCGCAACTGTCCCCCGAAATCGGCGCCGAGGGACCGCCGCACGGCCATCTCTGGCGGCGGCCTGTAGCCCTGCCCACAAAAGACCAACACACCCCCCTGCCGCCAAACCAGGTCCATCTGGCGCAGGATCAAGGCCACGAACTCGGGCGAGTAGGCTACCGACTCGAAGCGGTCCTCGTCGATGACGAACCAGATCCGCCGGCCGCTCTGGAGCACCTCGTCGCGAAAAGCATCGGGCGATTCGAGGACCTTGGCCCCGGTCCAACGCCCGACCCACTCGCCGTCGAGGCGCATGATAAACTCCTGGTGCTTGTCCTCGGCGACCAGGTAGTCGGCGCTGCCCAGGTAGACGGCCGCCGGCGCCGGGCGCACCGTGGCGACCCGGTCGTCGGCCCGAAGCTGCGAGGCCACCCAGCGATAGGCCGCGCTATAGTCGGGCTCGTCGCGGTTCACGGCCGAGAACGCCCCCGGCAGCCTGGCCAGGGCCACGAGAGCGACCAAGACCAGGGTGACTTTCTCGCTGCGCAAGACGGGCTGGCGGCGCCCCAGCAACAGCCGCACGCGATCCAACCCCCAGGCGGCGACCACGAGGAACTGGGGCAGCACCATAAAGAGGTAGCGGTCGTCCTGCCAGGGATCGTTGACTACGAGGACGATGGCGGCGGTCATCACCAGGGGAACGTAGGCCAAAAAGGCGACGGATCCCTGGCGCGGGGTGCGGAACGCGAGCAACGCGAGGGCCACGACGAACAAGACGGTGACCGGCCAGGCCCAGGGCGCGGTAAAGAAGGGGGCGACCCCTTTCAGGCCGTGGGCCAGCGCCGGCGGGAAGCGGAAGAAGGTGTCGTGGGTCAGGGTATAGACCTCGCCCGGCACGCGGATCTCGTTGAGCCAGTAGCGGACGCCTACCCCCGCCAGCGGTACCAGGATCTGTCCCAGAAGCACCGGTGGCCGGAGCAACCAGCGCGGGCCCCGGATAGCCAGGGCCGCGAGCCAAAAGGCCGGCAGGAGCAGGATCGCCTCGTCCTGGGCAAAGACGGCGGCCAAAAAGCAGGCCACCCACGGCCAGGCGTGCGACGTTTCACGTCCATCGTCGGCCAGCACGCCGCAATAGAAAAAGTAGGCGGTCAGAAGGACGAGGAGCTGCAAGAGGGCGTACATCCGCGCCCGGCCGCCCCAGACGATGGCCTCGGGGGCCACGGCCAGCAGGGCTACGGCCAGCAGGGCTGCCCGCCGGTTGACCAGCCTGCGGGCGACGAGGTACAGCACGGGCAGCGTCAGCGTGCCCAGGATCAGGCTCGGCAGCCGGGCCACAAAGTCGCTGAAGCCAAAGAGACCAAAGAAGGCCGCCTCGATGTAGGAAAAGAGCGAGCCGCTGGGATAGAGCACGCCCGAGGGCAGCTCGGGCAGGCCACCGGTGTGCAGGATGCTCAAGCCGGTCAGCATCGAGGAATACTCGTCGAGGAAGGGCGGCACGCGCAGCAGGTAGGCCAGCCGCAGCGCCCCACCCACCAGCGTGAGCAGGGCCACCAACACCCGATCCGGCCCGGACCTAACTGCCTCTTCAGCTTCAGGGGCAAGCCCCGGCCCGATTCCGTTCACCCAGGCCAACGTCTTTATCGCCTCCAAAGAGATAGGGCGACCGCCGACTCGCGGCAGCCGCCCCATTCTATCACACTTCAAGTTCCGGGGCTAGTGGAGCGGCTCCACCCTCACGTGGTCAAAGCGCGCGTCGCCGGCGAGGTAGGTGAAAAAGCCAACGGTGCCGTCGAGGAAGGTCGAGCCAAAGTCGTCATAGTAGTCGAAGAGGAGGACGTCGTCAAAGTAGCAGCGGATCCTCGGCCCGTCAACCTCGACACGCAGATCGTACCAGAACCCCTTGTTGATGTCCACGCCCAAGGCGTCCAGGCCGCTGCCATCCAGCTCCTCCAGGACCATGGGATTGCTAAAGTGGTAGTTGTAGTTGCAGTCGTCGCCGCATTCCTCGTCGGTGCGCAACTGCATGAGATAGGCCCGCGTGGGCGGCCCAGGTTTCAGGATAAAGTAGTAGCCCGTCACCCAAAGGCCCGCCTCATCGTGATCCTGGTGATGTCCCCGGAACCAGAGACCAAACTGACCCCGGTCTGTGCCATCGTCAAAGTACAGGATCGCCCGGGTCTTGAGCGAGTAATCGGTCCACTGCTCGGCCGCCGGATCCTTGTACATGTACAACGCGTCGTGGGCGCCCTTTTCGGGGTTCGACACGCCGAACCAGAAGGTGTGAGCCAGCGCCGTCGAGCCATCGTCGCTGCCGCCGGGCTTGAGGTGCCATTGTTCTTCCTTCAATCGCCAGTAATTGAGGAAAGGTTCCCAATGGGGGCTGGGGTTCTCAAACTCTTCGACCAGCCAGACCGGCTCCAAAAGTTCGACCAGGGACGTCGCCGGTGCATTGAGCAGCAGCCCCTCGCCGGGCGTCGCCGTCACGCTGTTGGCGTGGACGCCCACCTGGGAACTGGCCCGCGCCTGGTAGATCAAGGTCAACGACGCGTTGCCATCGACCTCAAAGGGGCCGGTCCAGACGATCTCGCCCGAGGTGCCGGTAGGCAGGGCCGACACGTCGCTGCCGGGCATCATCTGCACGAAGACAAAGCCCGCCGGCAGCGTGTCGCGGATATCGGCCAGCACACCGGGGACCGTGCCCTGGTTCTCAAAGGTGACGGTGTAGGTGATCAGCGCCCCCGGGTCCTCGGCGTAGGCCTGGGTCGGATTGGCAGACTTGGAGAGGAAAAAGGCCGGTGCCGCCCAATTTCGGACCACGAAGGGCAGCGTGACGGTCATCGGCCCGCCGGTGGAGATCCGGACCACTTCGCTGGCCGGTCCCACCACGGTGCCGTCGTCCAACCGGCCCCACGCTTCGTTTTCCAGGTAGACCGTGTCGCTGACCGTCGGCATGGCGGCCAGGTACTCGACCCGAAATTCGCTGTGGGCCGGGATGGTATACGGCCCCATCCAGGCGATGGTCCCGGTCACGCCCGCCGGCGCGGTGAGGACGTCGCTGCCGGCCGTCATGGTCAAAAAGGTCACGTCGCTGGGCAGAACGTCGGTCACCACGGCCAGGTGCAGGGGCACGTAGCCGCTGTTGCTAAAGGCGACGGTGTAGGTCACGGTCGCCCCCGGTTCGGGCACGTCGGGCTCGGCCATCTTTTGGACAGAAGCCTCGCCCAGCGCCACCATCAGCCCGGCCTGGGCCGTGTACTGGTCCTCGCCCACGGTGGCGACGGCGGTGTTGATGTAGGGTTCGTCGCTGAGGGGCACATTGCTCGGCACGGAAACGTAGTAGCGCAACGTCAATATGCTGCTGCCCGGGACCATCACCGACTCCCAAACGATCTCGGGCTCCTGGTTGTCCACCGGCTCGCCCACATCACTGCCATAGGCCATGCCAGCGAACTCAAAGCCCGCGGGCATCACGTCCACCACCGATGACACTTCTAGCGTGACGCCCGTGGTATTGCTAAGAGTTATTGAGTAAACGACGATCTCGTCGAGGGCGATAACCGAAGGATCTACCGACTTGTCCACCACCAAATCGGCCTGGGGAACCTGGGCTTGACCGGCCGTCTGAAAGATCACAACCACCAGCATCAGCGCTGCCAAGATCACAGCAGTGGGAACCAATCGCTTAAAACTCATAAACTTCCATCCTCCCATTTTTTGTGTTTTACGACAACAACCCTGGAAACTGTCTACAACATCGAGAGCCTTGCACAGGCACGCAGGCTCTGCGCAAGGCTCGGATGAAAAGGGAACTCAGTCGTTCGCCAAGACATAGACGTAGTCAAAGCGGGTGGACGTGTTGTATACGGACAGGCCGACGGTCCCTTGGGGCCAGGCGTCCAGCGGATCGGTCCAGTCGAACGCCTTGACCATGCCCGCCTCGGCGTCGCCAAACCAGACCTCGATGTGCGGTCCCTCGACCTCGATCGCAAAGTCGTACCAGTGCTTGTGGCCGATGAGCGGGCCATAGTAATAGTCTGCGACGACTTGGTGCGCGCCAAAGGTCGGGTTGTCCGTGGGCGTGCGCATCAGGTACAGGTGGTCGTCGCCCGGCTTCATATAGACGTAGTAGCCGCCGACCATCTTGCCGTCCAGGGCACCCGAGTTCTCATAGTTGCCCCGGAACCAGATGCCGCTCAAGCCCTTCTTCTGATTTTCTTCTTTCACGTCCTTGAGGCTGGCCTCGATGCGGTAGTCGGTCCACTCTTGGGCCCCGTCGGCGTTAAAGAGAAAGAGGCTGTAGCCGGTGTTTTCGGGCTGGACAAGGTCGTACTCGTAGTTGTAGATGCCCCACACGCCCTCGTCGCCGGCCCAGTACCAACGGTCGGCCGAGAGATCGGGCCAATTGGTGAAATGCTCCCAGCCCTCCAGGGCACTGTAGGTAAAGTCTTCGATGTAAGGAAGCTCGATCCCTTGGCTGGGCGCCTCATAGTTCTGGAGCGCCAGGGGGATGTAGATCTTGCCGGAGCTGACCTGCAGCTCGGCGCTGGCCGGGCCGACCAGCCCGGCGCCGGTGGCGGCTTCGACCCGGTTCTGGTACTCGCCGGGCGCCTCGAGGGCACGCACGTTGTAGCGCAACGTCACCGTGCCGCTGCCCGTGACCACTACCGACTCCCAGACGATCTCGGGCTCCCCGGCGTCCGCCGGTTCACCCACCTCGCTGCCGTAGGCCATGCCGCCAAAGTCAAAGTCGACCGGCAAGGTGTCGGTGACGCGATCCAAGGTGATGGGCTGCGTATACGTGTTGGTGAACACCACCTCGTACGTCACCCAGCGGCTGTCCGCCGGCAGGAGTTTGTCCGGATCGACCGACTTGGCAACGCTCACCGCATCGACCGAGGCCGGGGCGGGCGGGGTCCCCTCGCGGCCGGCGGGCAGGTGCCGCAGCGGCTCGACGAGCTGGGCCTCGGCGTCCGCGTCCACGACGGACAGCGAAGCGGGCGCCTCGGTGGGCTTGACCGGCGCGATCCAGAAGCGCACCTCGTGTCCCAGGGGGAAGGGGCCGTGCCAGGTCAACCACGTACCGTCTTGGGAAACCTCGGGCTCTGCCCCAACCTGGCTGCCCGGGGCCAGCCCAACGTACTCAAAGCCCGGGGGTAACGCTACTTCCCAGGTGTCGGCCTGGGGATCGGTCACTTCGAACCGGTACTGCACTGGCTCTCCATCGGTGCCTGGGAGCGGATCGTCCGCCCAAACTCCCCAGGCGACGGCCAGGACCAGGGTCAAAGGGAGAAGCCCCAGAACCAACCATCGGCGTGCTACTTTGCCATTTCCACTCTTCATCAGCCTAACCACCTCCACTTCCTTCGTTGGGCAGAGCCGCCGGATTATACCATACTCGCCTAGGTGGGTCAAAAGACCCGCTGCCGGGCACCCACGGCCATACCCGCCAGGGCCAAAGCCAAATCTACTACTATGGTGACGCCGCGCAGGAGAACCAGTCCCAGAAGGGCCACCTCGGCGCCGAGGGCCGGGGCCAGGACGACGGCCCCCAGGCCCTCGCGGACGCCCAGGCCCACCGGCGCAAAGAGGGCCACGAACCCGGCGATGGTCCCCAGGGCGATGGATGCCAGCGCCAGGGGAAAGACCGCCGGGTCCGCCGAGCCAAAGGCCCGCAGGCAGAGCCAGGCCCCCAGGCCCGCCAGAGCCCAGTTCAACAAGTACAAAGACGCTGTCTTGAGGTAAAAGGTTCCCCCCAACCCCTCCGGCAGGGGCAGCGGCTGGTTGTGGCCCCGCCCCGCCAGCCTCTGGGCCAGGCGCAGCAGCCAGCGCAGAAAACGGGGCTGGATGAGCAGCGCGAGGGCCAGGGGCAGGAGCAGCACCGTGTAGCGCAGCGCCGGATCGAGCAGGGCCAGCACCGGCAGGCCGCACAGGCTGGCCGTCAGCATCCACAGCGCCTGAGAGATGACAAAGCTGGTCCCCACCTGGGCGTTGCTGACCCCGGCCTCCCGCGAGAGCAAGTAGTAGTTGCCGGCAAACATCACCTTGCCGGGCAGGTATTTGCCCAACTGGGCGATGGTGATGATGCGAAAGGTGGTCCAATAGGAGACCGGCGCGCCCAGGCGGCGATAGATGGTGAACTGGATGAGGCTATAGACCAATCCGGCCAGGGCGGTCACCCCCAGCGCCGGCAGCACCCAGAGGGGCTGGATCTGGGCCAGCAAATCGGGCAGGCGGTCGCCCCAGCGATAGAGGTAAAAGGCCGTGGCCGCCAGCAGGAGCAGGAAGTAGCCGATTTTGACGGCCGGGTGGCCGGCGAGGCGCCTAATCTGATGCATCTCCGCGCTCGCCGACGACCCGGGCCGGCACGCCCCGGGCGATGCTGTAGGGCGGCAGGTCGTGGGTCACCACCGCCCCGGCGCCGACCACCGAGCCCCGGCCCACCGTCACCCCGCCCAGCACGATGGCCGAGGCCCCCAGCCACACGTCGTCCTCGACGACGATGGGCCGCTCTTCGGTCGGCTGGGCGCGGATGGGCACGTCGCGCCGGGCAAAGGTGTGGTTGCCGCAGATGAGCTGCACGTCGTTGGCCAGGAGCACGTCGTGGCCCACGTCGATGCCGCCGTGCCCGTAAAAGAGGCAGCGATGGCCCACATAAGCCCGCTCGCCGATGCGTACCTCGGCGTTTCGGTAGGCGACAACGTAGCAGCCCCGCGACAGCCAAACGTCGTCTTCCAAGACGATGCGGCCCGTCAGCGAGTGGGCGTCGAGGAAGGCACCCTCGCCGACCATCACCCGGCGGCCCAGCCGGATGCGGCGGGGCACCTGCCAGCGCACGCCCTTCTCGATGAAACAGCCCGGGCCGACACTTTCCAGCACGGCGCGATAGGCCAGCCCGCGCAGCACCGAGCCGGCGACGGTCGGCAGGCCGCCCAGGAGCGTGAACACGGTCCCCTGCCACAGCCAGGGCAGCAGGGCGCGGCGGCCGCTCACCCGCTCGACGTAGCGGAGCAGGTTGCCGCGCAGGCTGCGGGCCATCGTCGCCGACTCGTACGATTCCGAGTTCGGGGGTTGGGCTTCTCGCTGGGCAGCGCCACTCATGGTTTCAACTCGATGGTAACCAGCTCGACAGAATCGGTACCGTCGGCGCGGGGCAGGCGCGTGCCGTCGGCGCGGTAGAGGCCGGCGACGAGGCGGTAGGTGCCGGGAGGCAGCATCGGGCTGAAGGCCAGCCCGTGGTCGTCGTGCACCACCTCGCCAGGCTCCCAAAACGAAGTCGGATACCAGCCCCCGGCCGGCGGGCCGTCGAACTGCTGGGTGATGTCGCCGTTGGCGTCGAGCAGGTGGAGAAAGACGGTATCGTCGTCGTCGAATCCGGCGGGGCCTGTCTGCCAGGCCAGGCGCAGGTCCGCCACGCCGCCCGGCTCCAGCTCGCCATCGAGGCCCCGCAGGTAGAGGGTCGCCGCCTCGCCGAACCGGGCCAGCGGCGGTGACGCCGGCAGCTCTTCTTCGTAGCCGCCCACGACCAGGAAATCGAGGGGGACGCGCGGCCCGGCGGGCACCAACGTGCCGGACTCGTAGAGGCCCACCTCGAGGCGATAGCGGCCCGGCGGCAGGTCGCCGGGTAGGGCCAGGGGATAGCGGTCGGGAAAGGGCTGGCTGCGCGCGGAGCGGGGCCAGCGCTCGATGGGATAGAGCCCGCCCAGCGGCGGCGCGTCGCGGCCCACGATCCCCTCACCCGTCGGGCTCACCAGGTGGACAAAGGCCGTGTAGGCCCCGCCGCCCGCGCCTGTCGATTCCCAGCGCAGCGTGACCGTCACCGTCTCGCCCGGCTGGGGCCGGTCGTCGCTGAGGGCAAAGCTGTGCAGGCCCAGCGGCCCCTCCCAGGGCACCGGGCCGACGGGCTGGTCGACGGCCGGCGGCGGCCCGGGCGGGCGGGCGCGAAAGACAAACACCCCCCGCTCAAAGGCCACCAGGTCGGAACGCGCCCACAAGAGCCGCAAATAGTCGGGGCTGAAATGGTGATTCAGGCGGGTCTCGTCGGCGACGAACCAGAGACGCTCGGGGGTATCCAGGGCCTCGGCCAGGCGCCGGGGCGAATCGAGGAGGGGCAGGCCGGTCCAGCCATCCACCCGGCGCCCGTCGCGCTCGACGACCAGCGCCTGGGCGCCCTGCTCGACGGCCAGGTAGTCGCAGTCGTCCAGCACGGCAAACGCCGCCGCCGGGGCGATGGTCGCCAGCGCGTCGCCCCCAGCCCAGTGCTCGCCGACGACGGCCAGCGCCCGATCGTAGCCCCATTCCTCGCGGCCCGCGGCGGCCAGGGCCGTG
This sequence comes from uncultured Anaerolineaceae bacterium, assembly GCA_964387775.1. Classification (GTDB taxonomy): domain Bacteria; phylum Chloroflexota; class Anaerolineae; order JAAYZQ01; family JAAYZQ01; genus CAYLZO01. Next base: position 19,359 of record CAYLZO010000017.1, on the reverse strand, counting down.
GGCGCGGCTCGCAGGCCGATCCAGGCCACAAAGACGAGAACGTAGGCCGCCAGCACCCAGCGGGGCGAGGGCCGCTGCCCGGGGGTCGCCAACGCGCGCAGCCCCGGCACGACCAGGCCCTCGGCACCCAGGAAGAGGAGCGGCAGCAGGGGATAGAGGTAGCGCGGCTCGCGCCAGGTCACGCCCACGGCGAGGAGCATCTCCAGACAGACGAAGGCCAGCACAAAGAGGATGGAAAACACGGGGCGCCTCCAGGCGGGGTCCTCGCTGCAGCGGGCCCGGAAGGCCAGCCAGAGCGCGCCGGCCACCAACAACAGCGCCGGGATCAGGCGGTTGGGCTCGACGAAAAAGGCCAGCAGGTTTGGGGCTGCCTCGAAGGGGTGGGCCAGGTCGACAAAGGCCCGGGGCTGGGCGGTAGCCGCCGTCCCGGCCGGGACCATCAGGCCGTAGAGGTACCAGCGGGCGGCCATGCCCACGGCCAGCACCCCGGCCTGGAGCCAGACCACCGGCCGGCGCAGCCAGCGCCAACCCTGCGCAACCAGGGCCAGGAGGGCCAGCGGGGGCAAGAGCAACAAGACGAGGGGCTGCTCCACCAGGGCAGCCAGCAGCAGGCCGATGGCCAGCCAGCGGGCCGCGGGCCGGTCGCCGTCCACGGCACCGTGGTACCAGGCCAGGAAGGCCAGCAGCACCAGGGGCTGGAGCAGGGCGTAGGTCCGCGCCCGCCCGCCCCAGACAATGGCCTGGGCGTCGACGGCCAGCCACAGGGCGGCAAAACCCACGAGCCGCACGCGAAAGAGGCGCCGCGCGGCATAGACGGTCAGCGCCAGGGTGGCGGCGCTGAGGAGGAGGCTCGGCAGGCGGGCCAGGAACGGGGCAAAGCCTTCCGCAAAGGCCAAGGTCATCGCGTCCAGGTAGGTGTAGATCAGGCCCTGGGTGTAGAGGGCGCCCGACGGGAAGCGGGGCAGGCCGGTGGCCAGCACCCGCTGGGCGGCCCAGATCGTCGTGAATTCGTCGATGTAGGGGCTGGCATGGAGGGCGTAGGCCAGGCGCAGGGCCAACCCGGCCAAGAGCGCCAGGCCCGCCAGCCCATAGGCCAGCCACGTGACGGTGCGGGTCCCGTTCACGCGCGCGCCTCCCCGCCCTTGCGGGCGACGAAGGCCAGGCCGCGCCCCCCGGCCCGGCGCCGGTCGTCGGACCGGGCGGCCAGGGGATAGAGAACCGGCGAGGAGAGCAGGTAGAGCAAGCGGCCCCAGCCCCGGTTGGGGTCCAGCCAGCGCAGTGCGTGGAATGCCTCGTAGTGGGCCGCCCCGATGCCGGTCAGATAGGGGCGGCAGTCGAGGACGGTCAGGTCCAGGTCGACCAGGGTGCCGGCCAGGCCGGCAGGGCGATAGCGGCGGAGGACGGCGTAGAGGTCGTCCAGGCGGGCGTCGAGGCCGTCCGCCACGGTGGACGCCGCGGCGATCTCGGGATGCAGCAGTCCGGGCACCCGTTCCAAGAGGCCCAGGGCCAGGCCGTGGCCGGCGTGATCCACGGTGAGAAAGAGGAAGCCGCCCGGCCGCAGCGCCCGGCTCATGGCGGCCAGGGCCGCGCGGTCGTCGGGGACGTGCTCCAAGACGCAGTTGCAGATGACCAGGTCAAAGGCTCCAGCGGGCAGGGGCAGCGCCTCGCCGTCGGCGGCCAGAAAGAGGGCCTGTTCCGCCAGCCCCAGGCCGGCGGCGGTGCGCCGGGCGTCGGCCAGGGCCGGCCGGTGGAGGTCGCAGCCGACCAGCGTCGCGCCCCGCCGCGCCAGGTCGAGGGCGTAGAGGCCGTGGCCGCAGCCCACGTCGAGGACGCGCCAGCCGGCGACGTCGCCCACCAGGGGCGCCAGCAGGCGCAGCTCCAGGGCGCGCATCAGGTTGAAATAACGGAGCGCCGGAAGCAACCGGCAGGCCAGGGGCTGCGGCAGCCGCGCAAAACGCACGCCCAGGCTCATGGTCGGCGCCCGCTAGGGGCTCTGGCCCCGCACGACGACGGGCAAGTGGACAAAGGTGCCAGCCGAGGCGGCCGAGCCCAGGCTCACCTCGTCGAGGCGGATGGCCGGCGTGCCGGAGAGGGTGAGGGTGAGGGTCACGGCTTGATTCAGCGCCGCGTCGGCCGGCAGCCAGACGTGGGTCCAATCGGCCGAAGGGACGGTCACCGTCTGGCTAATCGTCGTGCCCGCCAACTCGACCTGGAGCGTGCTGCTGCCCCCCGCCCCGTCGTCCAGGCGGACGAGGAAGGAGAGCGTGGCGTCGGCCAGGCCGCCCGGCACGCTAAGAACCTGGGCGAGGGACGAGGTCTCCCCCGCGCCGCCGAGCCGGGCCGCGCCGTCGCCGGTGTGGGCTCCGGCGACGAGGCCCGGCGCCAGGCTGCCGCCAGGCTGCCAGGCGCCCCAGCTGCCGGTCTCAAAGCCGCCGTCGGCCACCACGTCGTCGAGGGGCGGCAGGACAAAGTCCAGGCCGGCGAGGTCAGACGTGACCGACAGGACGTGCCGGGCCGGCAGGGGACCAAAGGCTTCGTGGCTGGCCCGCAGATCGTAGTCGCCGGGATCGGCGACGTAGGCCACGTAGCCACCGGGCAGGGGCGGCGCCGCCAGTGCCTCGGTGACGACCACCCGGGCGGCGGCCACCGGCTCGTGGCGGACGTTCACGACCTCGCCCGTCAAGGCAAATTGGGCCAGGTACGTGGAAACGGAGCTCGACCAGTCGCTCCAGTTGCCGGCCTCGTCGCGGGCGCGGACGCGGAAATCGTAACGCTGGCCGTAGGCAGGGGTCGCCGGGTCGAAGGTGCTGCTGTAGCTGGGCGTGGAGACCAGCCAGTTGGTCCAGGTCCCCGCCGGGCCGACGCGGTATTGTACGTCAAAGAGGAGCGAGTCGCTGCACGCGTCGGTGGCGGCCCAGCGCACGGCAAAGGGCGCGATCTGGGCCGTCGGCAGGGCTGTGAGGCCCACGCCGGTGGGCGGATCGTCGTCGCTGATGGTCGTGTAGGCCGCTGCGCTGTAGTCGCTCTGATTGCCGACCACGTCGCGGCCCCGCACGCGAAAGCCCACGCTGTCGCCATAGGACGCGCTGTCATAGACGGCGCTGGTCGCGGTCGTCGCCACGAGCCAGTCGGCCCACGCGCCGCCGTTGACCTGAACCTGCACGTCGAAATCCACCACCCAACTCAGGTTGTCGGTCCCGGTCCAACTGACCGGCACCTGGCCGCAATTGCTCTGGGCGGGCAGCGAGTCGATCCAGGTGGTGGGTGACTCGGTTTCTTCATAGAGCCACCCGTAGGAGTCGAGGAGCACGTTGTAGAAGGTATCGGCCAGAAACTGCATACCCTGGCTGTTGGGATGGAGTGCATCCAGCATCAAGTCCTGCCACTGGCCATAAGCATAAAAGGCCGCCCAGTTATCCACCAGGGGCACGTTCTCTTGATGGGCCACATCGCGGATGTAGGTGTTCTGGTGGAAGGTCTCGTCGTTGAAGCTGTCCTGCCGCGGGATGAGGGTCGCCAACAAGGGCTTGGCGTCTACGTTCTTGGAATCTCCCACCATCAAGAGCAGGTTGAAAGCCACCTCGTCATAGGGCACATAGTGCGTGACGTCGTTGGTCCCTTCCATGATCTCGACGAAATTGGGATTGTGGGCTGGCAGTTCCTCCTCCTTGAGGCGATACAGCCCCCCTCCCGTGCGCTCTCCAGGCTGGCCGGCATTAACCACCTCTGAAGCGACGACGCGCGTATCAAGTTTCTCCTCCAGGCGCTGCGGGTAAGGGCCGACGGGCGTGCCGGGCGGGTCGTCGAATTGGCCCCAGGTGATGCTGTCGCCAAAGGCCAGGTGGCGGTTTACGACCATGTCGTCCACGCTGGTGGGCGCCGGTGGTTGGGTCAAGGGGCTGCGGACCGAGCTCAATTCGCGGTGGTGGAGGGGCTGGCTGCCTGGCGGTTGCGTTTCTAGCCAGTAGAGCTGGGGCACCCCGGCCACGAGGAGGCGGGGCTCGTCGGCCCGGACGCCGGCCACGGCCCAGGTGGGCGGTAGCCAGCCGTCACCATCGACGATCGTGTAGCCCAGGCCAGGGGTGCGGCCAGACACCGTCCAGGCCAGGTGGGGTTGGCCCGCCGCGTCGAGGGCCAGGCTGGGCTGGCTTTCATAGGCGCCAGCGGTAAGCGGCAAAGAGACGTGCACCTCGGGCGTCCACTGGCCGTCCGCGCCTCCGGTTGCAGCAAAGATCCGTGCCTGAGGACCACCGGGGGCATCGGCCCAACCCTGCCAGGCCAGCCAGACGCGCCCCTGGGCGTCCACGGCCAGCGTGGGCGAGACGTCGGGCGTGCTATCGTCGGCATTGGCCTGCTGCTGGACAGACCAGTGCGCGCCGTCCCAGCGACTGACATACACTTCGGTGTCGTACAGGGCCTGGTGGCCGATCCAGGCGATCCAGACGTCGCCACCCGGGCCGATGGCCAGGCGCGGCTGGGTGTCATAGTCCTCGGGCCGGGCATCGTCGGCGCCGACGCGCATCGGCGCCGACCAGGCCACGCCATCCCAGAAGGCAGCATAGATTTCGTCGTCTATGCCGTCAAAGCCGACCCAGGCCAGCCACAGGCCGCCACCGGGCGTGGCAACCAGCGTTGGCTGGCGGTGAGACACAGCGTCGCCGGCGGGCACGCTGGCCGGGTTTGACCAGCCATGACCGGTCCAGTGACTCAGGTGCAGGGTGTCGTCGCTGCCGGTGGAGGAAGCCCAGGCCAGCCAGGCTGTGCCCTCGGCGTCAAAGGTCAGGCTGGGTGACGTATCCCATCGCTCGGGGTTGGAAAAGACCAAAGCGGGTGGCCCCCAAGACTGACCATTCCAACGGCTGGCGAGGATCTCCCAATCCTCGCCAGCATCGGCGACCCAGGCCAGCCAGGCATTGCCGTCCGGCGCCAAAGCGATTTGGGGCATCAGGACATCCCACGTTTCAATTTCCGAGTTGGGCTCTGCCCCAAAACCTGGTACCATAAACCCCAATAGCAGCAGGGCCAAGACTACCACATTGCCAAGCACTCGATTCATCGTCGACATTGCGAATTCACCTCATCGTTTTTGACAGCGGGCTCTTTGAGACCAGGGCACCGACCAACCCAAAGAGTATAACCCAGGATCCCAATCAGTGTCAAAACCGAAACTGTCGCTCCCAGGTAAACGCTGAGGGGGCGAAAGCGCATCTCGATCTGGTGCACGCCGGCCGGCACCTCGACCGCACGCAGAATGGCATTTGCGCGCCGGATTGGAACCCTGCGCCCGTCCAGGAAAGCCTGCCAGCCGGGATAGTCGAGTTCACTCAGGACCACCAGACCCCGGGCAGGCATCTCGGCCTCGATGCGCAGGTGTTCGGGCGAGAGAGGCGTGAATCGCAATACAGCCTGGCCGTTCGGTTGCTCGGTCAAGGGTAGCTCGAGGGGGGCGTCTAGTAGGGCAACACGGTGAGGTTCAAAGTCAGGCAGGGATAACTGTTTCAGGATCTGTTCAGGCGCGGCGACTTTGGTTTGAAAGACGGCCCAGGCTCGTGGCGCGCCGATCTGCAAGCGATGCAAGTAAACCTCATCACCATTGCGAGTGGTGGTATGATACACTACGGCAGAGGGCACAGACAAAGCGGCTTGCCAGGTGACGACGTAGCGGACGTTGAGCAGCTCCCAGGCGCGTTCGGCAGGCACCTGCGCCAGAAAACGGGCATAGTCGGCCAGGTGGAGCTGGCTCGCGCCGCCGATGTCTTCCACTTCAAAAAGGCAGCCATAGTTCCCCGACAGGTAATAGCCGCCGTGATACACGCGAAAGGGTCGGTCTACATCGGCTGCTTGCAAAACCTGGATGGCGGGTGTGGCGCGAACCTGACGCTCGGGGGGGCGACCCTGGATGTTGGTTCGGCTGTTCAGGGTGAAAAGGTCAAAGACGATGAGAGCCAGCAACAGACCCAGGGCCAGACCGGTCCGCCAATGGGTGTGCATCCAGATAGCGTTCCATAACCAGGCGCCGCCCAGCAACAAACCCACAAAGAAAACCAGGCCCAACATATCGGCCATCAAGCGTCCCTGTTCAGCGCCAGCCTGGGTCGAGCCAAAGAACAACAGCAGGGCCAAGCCACCCAGACCAGCCAACAAGGCCAGAATCAGCTTGTTAAGAACCGCCCCTGCGAGTTCTTTTCCTGCCGGCCGTGTGACTAGAATGAGAAAATAGCGCAAGCCATAGCCGCTCAACAAGGCCAGGCTCAAGCTGAAAACCAGGGACACGCGCTCCTGGGACCGGAATAGGTCAAAGCCCGGTGCAATGAGATAAAACAAGCTGTAGACAAAGGTTTCGCCGCCAAAGGACAAGAGCAGAGCGAGCACTGCCAGCACCGTCCAAAAGGTCACCTGCCGGCGCCACTCCCGCGAGGGAGACAAAGCCCAACCGTCCAACGCTGCCACCCAGGCGAAAAGGACCCAAACCAGGGGCACGATGCCGACGTACAGGGGAGACCAATAGCTGCTCACCCCGGGCAGCACGATTTGCAGAATATCCTTGAGGGCAAACCCCGAAGATAAATTCTGATAGACAGCGGTAGCGCGGATGGACAGGCGCATCAGTTCCAGGCCGGGGAGCAACTGCACGGCCGCCAGGCCACCGGCTGCGCCGCCACAAGCAGCAAATCCTGCCAGCAGCCACCGGCGGCTGTGGCCCCTGCCCACACCGCGAAAAAGGTACCAGGCGGCAGCCACATAGAACAGGTAAAGCGCGGTTTGAGGATGCCCGGCCAACAGCGCCACGCCAAAGGCTGCCCCGGCCAACAAACAGTACCAGATGCCACGGGCAGGGGCAGCACCCAGCCTGGCGAGGCCCAAGTCCAGCAAGAGCAGAATGAGAGGCAGCCAGGCCGCTGTCTCCAGGATGGGAAGCTGTAAGGGAGGAAATGAAGTCAGGTAGCCACCGAAGGTGAATATCACGGCCGTCAGTAGTGCCGCGCCCCGCTGCCGAAAGAGGTGCCGTCCCAGCAGGTAGGCAAAAGCTCCGGCCAGAAAGAAATGGACGATGGCCTCCAGTTCCAGAGCCAGGACCGAATAGCCCCATGGCGCGCTCAGCAGGATCGTCGCCAGCGAGGGGGGGTAAAGGGGTGAATTCTGGAGATCGGCCAGGAAAGGATGGCCGCTGTAGACGTAGGGATTCCACAGGGGGAAGTGGGCACTCAGCAACTCGCGGGCTTTGTAGGTGTTGCACGCATAGGTCTGGACGTAGAAATCGCCGGCTCGAAACGAGCCTCGATCCTCCAACTTGGGAGTCAAGACCGGCCAGAAAAAGAGCAGGCACAATACCAACAGCAGGGCCAGCGCCGCCAGATCGCGGGCAAGGCCCTGCTGCCAGAGGGTTCGAATGCGAGCATCTATCGCCATCGATTTACCTGACCGCCACTGTCAACCCCCTTGCGCGTTAGCCACAGCCTGCGAGAAGAACTTGATGCGCGAGCGTACCGAATTGGCCCCGCGCGCCAGGCGCTTGACGTCGGCCAGGCGGCGGATCTTGAGCGCCTCGCCGAGGATAAAGCGCGGCCGGTAGTAGTACTCGCGGTAGGCGCGGATGCGGGCCTCCTCGACTTCCTGGGCCGTGAGCCAGGGCGTCTCGATGAGCGAATTCTCTGCCGTATAGTCGGCCCAGACCTCGCTGGTGAGCCAGCCGTTGGCCTTGCACTCCTCGTAGAGCACCGTTCCGGGATGGGGAATGGCGATGGCAAACTGGGTGCTGGAGGCATTGATCTCTTTGGCGAACTCGATGGTTTCGCGGATCGTTTCCTGGGTCTCGCCCGGCATGCCAAAGAGGAAGAACGCCTGGGTCTTGATGCCCACCTCCTGGGTCAGCTTGAAGGCGTGGCGCACTTTGTCGAGGGTGATGCCTTTGCGCATCTTTTTGAGCATCTTGGGTGAGCCCGATTCCACGCCAAAGAGGATGTAGCCGCAGTTGGCGGCCTTCATCGCTTCCAGCATCTCGCGGTCCACGGTATCGACGCGGCACTGGGCGATCCACTCGACTTCTTCTTGCAAGTCGCGCTCGCGGATCAGGCGCGTGATGTCCATGACCCGCTGGCGGTCGATGGTGAAGGTGTCGTCGTCGAAATAGATCTCGTCGTGGCCATAGACGCGCACGGCTTGCTCGATCTCGTCCACCACGTTCTCGGCGCTCCGGGCGCGGAATTTGTGGCCGTAGAGGATGTCGGGCCAGAGGCAGAAGGTGCAGCGGTAGGGACAGCCCCGGGAGCTGACCATGGCCGTCGGGTAGCCGCCGCTGTAGATGCCGGCCCGGTAGCCCTCGCCACATTCGCTGCCCTCAGTGCAGGCCTTGACGATGTGGCGGGCGGGGAAGGGCATCTCGTCCAGGGGCTCAAAGAGGGGCCGGTCGGGGTTGCGGCGCGGATCGCCGTCGGCGTCGCGGTAGGTGATGCCCATCACGCTGGCCAGACTATGCCCTGATGTGCGGCCTCCGGGCCGCCATGTCGAAGGGTCGCCCCCTTTGTCGAGGGCGCGGGCCAGGTCGGCGGCGGTGTGCTCGAACTCGCCCCGGAGGACGGCGTCCACAGCCGGGTTCTCGGCGATGGTCTCCTTGTCGAAATAGGTGACGTGGGAGCCCAGGAGCGCGACAAAGGTCCCGGGCGCGTGGCGCTTGATGGCCGCCGCCGTCTCCAGGTCGAACTCGATGCTGGGCGTCGAGGTCTCGACGAGGGCCAGGCGTGGGGCGCAATCGCTCACAAAGTGAGCGAATTCCTCGATGTCGAGCTCGTCCATGATGGCGTCGCTGAAGCAGACGTCAAAGCCGGCCTCTTCGAGCACCGCGGCGGTGTAGGAGAGGTAGATGGGATACTCTATGTATTTATCACTGCGTTTGTGCGGCCATCGCACGTCCGACCGGGCACCGTATCCGGGTCCCGGCCAGGGCGGGTTGGCTACGAGAACTTTCATTCAGATTCCTCCAAGTGGTACTGTATCAGTCGTGACGGGGAAATGGCTTCTTCAGAGCGCCTCTACGTCACGCAAGAAACGCTCCAGACGATCGACAAAGCGTTCCGCATCAGCCAACGTCTGGCGAGCTATTGCCTCATCAACTATCGGGATGTCAGCATAATCCGCCTCTTCTCGCTGGCGCCGGGCCTGCTGATAAATGCGGCTGAATTCAGGCTCGATGTATCCCGGTTTGACCAGATATTGAGAGAAAGCGGACTCGATTCCAGAATGCCTGGCTCGCTGCACCGATTGGCTGAACAAAGCGGCAGACGCCATGTAGAATATGGCGTAATAGGCCCGACTAACCGCGGCCCGAGCGTGACCGTGCGCCAGGTTTTCGCGACTCGTCTCCAATTCTTCGCGGGCGCGTTCTAGGCGAAGGCGGGCATACGCTCGGATTGACTCTTCCACAACAAGACTCCCTCTCGTTCGATATTCTGGTAATATGGAAAGCGGTCGGCCTGCATACGACTCAGTTGGTCCACGCTGCGAATGATGTCCGAGATAACGACGTCATGCTCGAACTGCACACGCCAAGCCAGGTCAGCCAATGCCTGGCGCAAGGATGGCGTGTCACGGCGCACGACGACAAACAGATCAATGTCTGATTCCTCGTGGGCCTCCCCCCGGGCCCGGGAGCCGTAGAGCGTGATGGAAACCACATCATCGCTCAAGTCTGCAACCACCTGCTGCACATAGGCGGCAATGGCCGCGCACACCTGGGGCTGGCTGCCCCAGTCAGGAACTCGGAGCTCAGCGCGCTGGAAAAAGTGATCGTCAAGGAGTGGAATATCCGTGTAGTCGATCTCGTCGTCTGCCACGGACTCTAACCTACGCCAATCAGTTTTTGAGTGCCCGCTCAAATCTACTTTGTCCATATCTGCTTGCCATTATACCCGACTTGGACAATCATCTCAACCCGAGACGTACTCTTCGCACAACCGGGCAATCTCGCCGGTGAGCGCCCGCCACTCGAACTTGTCGGCGACCCGCTGTTGGCCGAGGCGGCCCATCTGGCGGCGGCGGTCGTCGTCGGCCAGAAGGTCGTTGACCTTGGCGGCGAAATCGTCTGCGTCGCCAGGGGTGTAGAACACGCTGGCCTGTTCGTCGCCGACGACTTCTTGCAGGGCCGGCAGGCGGGGCAGCACCGCCGGGACGCCGCAGGCCCAATACTCGAACTCTTTGAGCGTCACACGCCCCCGCGCCGAGAGCACGTCGGGCAGGATGACCAGGCCCAGGTCGCTGGCCGAGATGTAGCGGGCCACGTCGGCTTGCTGGACCCAGCCGGAAAAGTAGAAGCGGTCGGCCAGGCCGGCGGCCTCGGCGCGGGCTTTGAGGCCGGGCACGGCGGTGCCGTCGCCCACCATCCAGAAGCGAGTGCGCGGAAAGCGGGCCAGGATGGCAGGCGCGGCTTCGACGAGCAGCTCCGGGCCGTCCTGGGGGTCGATGACGCCGTGAAAGATGAGCACGTGCTCGGCGCGGGGCGCGAATTGCTGGCGTAAATCGGCGGCGTCTTGGCGGTGAAAGATGCCCGTGTCCACGCCGTCGTGGACAATGTCCACCCGGTCGGGCCGCGCGCCATAGTCGTTAACCAGGATGTCGCGCATGGCGCCGCTGATGGTGATGATCCGATCGGATTTACGCACGCTGGTGCGCTCCATCCAGCGGCCCCCGGCAGCGGCCAGCTTGAGCCAAGCGCCTTTGTAATCGTCCAGGTACTCGAAGAGCAGGTCGGTCAGGTCGCAAACGGTGACAGCCTTGGGCCGCAGCACTTTCCCCAGCAGCCCGGCAAAGCCGGCGGCGGTGTTGTGGGTCAGGATGACGTCCGGCCCCAGTCGCCAGGCGTAGGCGGCCACCCGCGCGATGTTGAGCGGGTAAGTGAGGGCGTATTTGCGCATCTTGCCGGGATCCATGCGGCTGACGCCGGCCAGGGGCAGCACGCCCGCCGCGCCCAGTTCGCGTTTGGCATCTTCCCGGCTCACGCCGAAAGAGGCGGCGACGTAGACCTGGTGGCCTGCCCCCGGAGGGGCATCGGCCAGGGCGCGGACGATGTTGAACGTGCGGGGCGTGCCCCCGCCGCTGATGGGGACCAGTTCTTCAAAGATGATGACGAGTGCTTTCAATCGAAAACCATGCCTATCTAGGCCGGAACCAACGCCGGCTCAGAGTCACGAGCGGGAGGTGCGGGCGCCTGAGCCAGCACATCCAAGTACCACCACCAGTGGGATGGCGGCGCCTCTACCCGCGAGCGCTCCCGGGCCAGGTCCACAAAACGAGCAAGTTCGGCCAGGAATTCTGCCGCCTGGGCGACCAGGCGGGCGTCGGCCTGAGCCAGCAAGCGGCGCTCTTGCTCGCTGAGGGTCTGTTCTACCTCGGCCAACTTGCTGCGCCGCCGGAGCATCTCCAGATGCTCGATCCCGCTGACGCCGGGATATTCCGTATCCACTGTATACACTTGAAGCAGTTTATTCATAGCAGTATCTCCCTGGCCGCTCCCACCGGGATGTACCTGGGATCATCAAAGTACATGTCAGGATCATCTGGTGGAAAGGCGGTCTCCATGATGCCCTCCAGGCTAAACATGACCAGCCAGATCCGACCCTGGTAGGATGCAACCACTGCTGGATAGTCTGTCGAGCCGTAGCGATAGACGTAAACAAAGGCATCGGGGTGTGAGACGATGGTCAGGATGATTTGCTGGTACTCGGCGAGTGTGGTTGCAAAGGCAAGGTGTCCTTGACGAATGCGCTTTGTCAGATGTTGATGGTCTTTGCCTGGTTTCCAGCGCACATGAGCCTGGACTCGTCGAATGGCCTCTGCAATCCGGGTTCGGTCGCTGCTCATGAACCCATCATACCACGAATGTCTGGGGCGGGCAACTGCTACCGTTGCTCACGGCCCCGCTTGGCCAGGGCGCGGACGATGTTGAAGGTGCGGGGTGTGCCCCCGCCGCTGATGGACACCAGTTCTTCAAAAATGACGACGAGTGCTTTCAATCTTGTCTACTCCCGCTCCGATAGAATGTCAAATCGGCAAGCACAGGATAGTGATCACTTGGATACAAGGGCGCCTGGTTGTCATGGATGATCGTGCATGAATTGGTCTGAATGGACCAGCGGCCATCTTGGGTGAGAATCCAGTCGATGCGCACCGTCATGTCAGGATTCCAAGGCTCAAAATCCGGTCCTTTGAAACCATGAAACGTATTCGATGTGATGGTATCTCGGTTGCCGGAGGCGCGATAGGCATCGACGAACCCATTTTTCACGAAATGATGGTACAGGGCATCAGCAGGGGTGCAGTTAAAGTCGCCGGTGACCATGACCGGCTGGCCATCGCCGCGCAGTTTGGCAATTTGCCGCAGAATCAACTTGCCCCCTTCTCTACGCGCCCACTCACTGTGATGGTCGAGGTGAGTATTCAAGTGCAGGAACTCCACATCGTTGGCTGCACAGCGGAACTTGGCCCAGGTCGCCTCACGAACCAAGGCTGAGTCCCAGTCCGAGGACCATTTGTCTGGCGTCTTGCTCAGATAGAATCCGCCGGAATTTACCAGATTGAGTTGTGATGACTTCCAGAAAAGCGCATTATGAGCTGGTGTTTCTAGCTTGTCGCAAGGCAACCCCAGCATATACTCATACTCGGTCAACTGGCGCTGATAGGTCTCCAGGTTTCCGGTATGTAGCTCCTGGAAGCCAATCAGGTCTGGTGCGTGGCGTTTGATAGTCTCCACATTTAGCGCTGCGCGATTTTGCCAGGCATTCACGTCATCCTGTGTGAAAAAGGCTCCCCGGATATTGAAGGTCATAACTCGAATGCGGCATATACGCTTTGTATCCACTTTGAACTTGGCTTCGGGCATCTGCGCCAAATAGTCTCCCCAGTCGTGTGTGTCAAAATGCTCGACCAGCTCCTCGTAGGTATGGTTCATTTCGCCCACCATTTGGCTACGAAGCGGCGGCGGCCTGGCTTTGCCCAACCCGCAAGCGCGCAGACTGCTCGCCAGCGGCGGGCACAAAAGCAACCGCCAACTCGACCCCGAAAGCATCGGCGATCTTTTGCAGCATTTCCACCGAAGGATTAAGTTTGGCATTTTCCAGGCGGGAGATGTTGGCCTGTTTCGTCCCTGCTCGCTCGGCCAATTCCTGTTGCGTCCAACCACGCTCCAGGCGGAGGTGAAGCACCTGCCGGGCGAGAGCAAGCTTGGGTTGCAGTCGCGCCTGGGCAGCGGCTACTTCTGGATCCTGCATCAGTTGTTCTCGATACTCTTTCAAGTTCACACACCCAACTCCTGGTAGACCTGCTCCATCTTGGCCACCTGGGCGCGCCAACTGTACTCGGCCAGCACCTTCGCCCGCGCCGCCCGGCCCAGCCGCGCCCGCAGGTTCGCGTCGGCCAGCAGGCGGAGGGTGGCGTCCACGAAGGCCTGGTCCACCTCGGCGGCCAGCAGGATCTCCTCGCCGTCGACGAAACTCTGCCCCTCGGCGCCGATGTGGGTCGAAACCACCGGCCGGGCGTTGGCCGCCGCCTCGACGATCTTGAGCCGGGTGCCCGAGCCCGCATCGAGGGGCACCAGCACCACGTCGGAGGCAGAGAGATAGTCGCTCAGGTTGGGCCGGGCACCGGCGCGGGCGTCCACAAAGCCCGTGAAAATCATACCATCTTGGTCGTATTTTGTCAATGCCTCGGCGCCCTGGCCGACGACGACGAATTTGGCATCGGGGTGCTGCGCCCAGACCGCCGGGGCGATCCGCTCGGCGATGTACTCGACGGCGCGGACGTTGGGGATATAGTCCAGCTTGCCGACGAAGGTCAGCACCGGCACCTCGTCGCCGAGGCCTAGCGCCCGGCGGGCGGCCGCCGCCCCCTCAGGCCGGTAGTCGAACAGGTCGGGGTCGACGCCGTGGGGGATGAGGGCGAACCGCTCGGGCGGCACGCCGTAGAGGTCGATCATAAAGTCGCGATCCACCTCGGAGAGGGCCACCACCCGGTCGGCGGCGCGGCAGGCCCAGCCCTCCAGCCTCTTGACAACCTTGAGAAAGGGGCTGGTCATCCCAAAGCGCACGAACTTCTGATACTCGACGTTCTCCTGCATCAGCACGACGGGGACGCGGCTCTGCGCAGAACGGCGCGCAGAGCTTAGGCGCCGGCGCAGCCAGAGGGCCGCCGGCGCGGTCCAGAGCAGTTCGGCCTGAATGACGTCGGGCCGAAAGTCGCGGGCAACCTGCCAGGCGGCGCGGTAGTAGAGCGGATTGAATAGCAAGCCCTTGTAGCCCAGCCGATCCAGCGGCGACTCGGGGCAGTAGCGGATGGCAAGGTTGGGGCCGGCCAGGTCGGGCTCGCCGTGCTGGGAGTAGAGGGTGCAGAGCAAGGCCGAGACCCGGTTCGTCTCGGACAGGAATTGCAGGGTGTGGTAGATGGCCGTGCTGCTGCCGTGGACAGGCGGAAAGACGTCACAGGGCGAGAGAACGAGAATCTTGCGCATTGTTAATCAGCAGGACCTTTCGCAGGCCTCCTCACACCTGCCAGCTCGGTGGCAGGTTCTGGCCAACCTCAATGTGCTCAAATTCCTGGCTCTGGCGGGCGCCGACTTGCTGCGCCCAGGCCGCCATGCGTTGCACCCCTTCCTCGAGACCGACCGTCGCTTCCTGGCCGAAAAGCCGCCTGGCCTTGGTGTGATCCGAATAGGCGTGAACCACTTCGTTGCGAGCAGGCAGGTAGCGGATCTCCGGCTCCTGCCCAAATGCTTGGGCGACGACCTCGGCCAGGTATTTGACGGTATAGGGCTTGTCGGCCCCGACGTTGATCACTTCGTTGTACGCTTCGGGAACGTGCACGCTGTTGGCAATGTGGGGCGCGACGTCGTCGATGTAGCTAAAGGCCCGGGTCTGCAAGCCATCGCCAAAGACGGTCATCGGCTCACCGTGCATGAGCTGATTCATAAAAATCCCAATGACGTTGCGATACCGGTCCCCGATGTTCTGATTCTCGCCGTAGACGTTGTGGGGGCGGAAGACGATATAGTCCAGGCCAAAGAGCTCGTGGGCCGCCCGCAGATCGAGCTCCACGGCGTACTTGGCAATGCCGTAGGGGTCCTCGGGCTGGGGGATCAGGTCTTCGTGCATGGGCAACTGGTTGGCCCCATAGACGGCAATGGACGAGGTGAACACAAAGCAGCGAACCTCGTGCTTGACAGCTTCGTTGATCAAGTTCACGCTGCCCATCAGATTGTTGTCGTAGTTAAAACGCCGGATAAAGTGAGACAACCCCTCGGCCGCATAGGCGGCCAGGTGGTAGACAAAGTCAAAGGGGTGCTCATCGAACAACCGCTCGATCAAGGCCTGATCCGTGATACTGTCTTCAACAAAACGTGCATCTGCAGGGACCTGATCGCGAAAGCCCCCGCTCAGATCGTCGAGCACGACGACCTCATGTCCCAAAGCGAGGCAGTGTCGGGCGACGTGCGAGCCGATGAAACCGGCGCCACCAGTTATCAGGGATTTCATTGAACCTCCTCGTACTGGTCCCAGGTTTGCCGTATCGAATATTCATCTTCCGCGCAAAAGGTCACGTTGCGCAGCATCTCGCCCAGCAGGCCGAGGCTGATGAGCTGGATGCCGATCACCAGGGCCGTGATGCCGAAAAACAGGAGCGGCCGCCAGCCAATGCTGCCCTCGATGAGCCACAACCCGGCCAGGTAGAGCATGATGACCGTGCCCACGGCGGCAAAGGCGCTGCCGGTCAGGCCAAAGAGGTGCATCGGCCGCTTGAGGTAGGTCGTGAGAAAGAGGACGCTCAAAAAGTCGATGTAGCCCCGCGCCAGCCGCCGGGCGCCGTACTTGGAGCGGCCAAAGCGGCGGGCATGGTGCGTCACCGGCACCTCGGCCACCCGAAAGCCGCGCCAGTGGGCCAGCACGGGGATGAAGCGGTGCAGCTCGCCGTAGAGCTTCAAGTCCCGGACAACTTCGCAGCGGTAGACCTTAAAGCCACAGTTCAGATCGTGGAGTTCGAGGTCGGTCATGGCCGAGACCGTGGCGTTGGCAAACTTGGAGGGCCAGCGCTTCGAAATCGGATCGTTACGCTTGGCCCGCCAGGCGCCCACCAGGTCGTAGCCCTCGTCCAACTTGGCCAGCAGCTTGGGCAGCTCGGCGGGGTCGTCCTGCAGATCGGCGTCGAGGGTGACGACGATCTCGCCTTGGGCTTGGGCAAAGCCGGCGGTCAGGGCCGCCGTCTTGCCGAAATTGCGACGAAACTGAAAGACGCGCACGTGCTCCGGGTCCCGCCAGTGGAGGTCCTGCAACACGGCCGGCGAGCGGTCGGTGCTGCCGTCATCCACAAAGACGATCTCGTGGGCATACGGTAACGACTCCACGGTCTCGGTGATGGCCCCGTGGAGCGCTTCTAGCGAAGCCTCTTCATTCAGCAAGGGGATGACAAAGGAGATCATCCCGGCTCGATCCGTCAAAAGTACGCCCTTTCCTGCCGCCAAACCGGCTCAACGGCAACGCGGGCCATTATACCACGAAAGCCAGGGGGTGTCTATCCTCAAAAAAGAGTTGGCGAGGTCCCTCGATGATGCTATAATGGTCCCACGGAGAGGAGGCGCCATGATGGTCGAAGAGAAAATCGGCGAGTTGCTGGCAGCCCGGGGACTCACGCTGAGCACGGCCGAATCGTGCACCGGGGGGCTGGTCGCCCACCGCATCACCAACGTCTCGGGAAGCTCTGACTATTTCCTGGGGGGCTTTGTCACCTATTCCAACGAGGCCAAGAGGACGTTCGTCGAGGTACAGCACGAGACGCTAGTGGCCCACGGCGCCGTCAGCGAAGAGACGGCGCGGGAGATGGCCCGCGGCGCCCGCCGGCAGATGGGCGCTGACCTGGCCGTATCGGTCACCGGCATCGCCGGGCCGACGGGGGGTACGCCGGAAAAGCCGGTCGGCCTCGTCTACATCGCCCTCTCGGCGTCCGACGCCGAAATCTGCGAGCGCTACGTCTGGCGGGGGGATCGGCTGACCAACAAAGAGGAGTCGGCCGAGGCGGCGCTGCAACTCATCCTGGCCTACCTCCAGGATCGGAGGGTCTAGTGGTCGAATTTGTCCACGAGCCGGTCAGCGTCGAGGTCAAGAGGCGCCCGGACGGGACGGTTCGGCCCCTGGCCTTCACCTGGCAAGGGCGGCGCCTGGTCGTCGAGTCGTGGGGGCGGGAGGAAACCAAGGCGCACGATGGCCGCGCAGTGCACTGCTACCTGGTCCAGACCCCCGGCCCCGAGACCTGGGAACTATGCCGCGACGTAAAAACAGCCCAGTGGACGTTGGCGCGCCACTGGGCTCCCAGGCACCGAGCAGTCTGAGACTATGCTGCTTTCTCGGCCACCCGCCTGCCGAACTTCTTCAGGTCAATGACGAAACGCTGGTGCGTCCCCTTCCCCACGAGTTCCACGCCATCGTGGGCCTGCACCTGAAAGGTCAGCCGCCGTCCTTCGACCTCGATCAGCTCAGCAGTGACCGTCACCTCAAAACCGACGGGTGTCGGCGCCAGGTGCCGGACGTCCAGGTGGCCGCCCACTGTGCGGTGGCCTTCAGGCAGTAGGTGATCTACGGCAGCAACACCCGCCCGCTCCATGAACAGCACCATCTGGGGTGTGGCCAGCACTTTTACCCCACCGCTGCCGATGTGCTGGGCCATATGCTCCTCGGCGACGACGAGCCGAACCTCACCCTTCAATCCGGGTTGGATGGCTTCGAACTTCATGCCTCACTCACGTCTTCAGGCTCCACCTGCTCCTGCTTGCCTTCCATCGAGGTGGTCAGCTTGGAAAGCTCCTGGTTCAAGGCTCGGAGCCCGTCCAGCAGGCCCTGCTCTACCTTGCCGGCGATGTCGGCCTCGCGGGCCTCATCCATCGTTTCCTTTACCTGCTCCCGGAACTTTTGGGCGGCTTCGCTCTCTTGGGCCGACCTGGCTGCTTTGTCAATCTGCTGGCCCAACTCGGCAAAGCCCTCACCGATCTCGCGGCGCAGCTCGCGGCTCTCCTCGCTCTCCCAGAGCGACTTGACGGCCGTCACCAGCTGTTGGCCGAGGGCCTCCAGCTCGTCGAGCACCTCGCTGCCCTGCTCTTTCTCTTCCGTCATGGTTTCTCCTTTCTCTGCTTTTGGGTATGATAAACGAAAGCCGTCGGCACTCGAATGCCCACGGCGCGTGCGTCGCTCTCTATACGCAGAAATACAAAAAAGGTTCTCCTGGCAGCGACCTACTCTCCCAGGGACCTGCGTCCCAAGTACCATCGGCGCTGGAGGGCTTAACTGCCTGGTTCGGTATGGAGCAGGGTGTTTCCCCTCCGCGAAAACCACCAGAAGAACCTTTTATGTCATTTTTATCGAACGATTTCGTTTGGCACTCTAAAAACTGAACAGGATGCTCCGCGCTAGCGGTCATTCACGATGAACGAATTAAGCCCTCGGCCATTAGTACGGCTAAGCTGAACACATTGCTGTGCTTACACTTGCCGCCTATCCAGCAGGTAGTCTACCTGCGGCCTTACTCCCACTTGGGGATGGGGGATCTCATCTTGGGGCGTGCTTCCCACTTAGATGCTTTCAGCGGTTATCACTGCCAGACATGGCTACCCAGCAATGCCGTTGGCACGACAACTGGCACACCAGAGGTCTGTCCACCCCGGTCCTCTCGTACTAGGGGCAGCTCCCCTCAAATCCCCTACGCCCACAGCGGATAGAGACCGACCTGTCTCACGACGGTCTGAACCCAGCTCGCGTGCCGCTTTAATGGGCGAACAGCCCAACCCTTGGGACCTACTCCGGCCCCAGGATGCGACGAGCCGACATCGAGGTGCCGAGCCTCCCCGTCGATATGGACTCTTGGGGGAGACCAGCCTGTTATCCCCGGGGTAGCTTTTATCCGGTAAGCCACGGCCCTTCCACCCGGTACCGTGGGATCACTAAGCCCGTCTTTCGACTCTGCTCGACTTGTAGGTCTCGCAGTCAAGCTCCCTTATGCCTTTACACTCTACGGCTGGTTTCCATTCAGCCTGAGGGAACCTTTGGGCGCCTCCATTACCCTTTGGGAGGCGACTGCCCCAGTCAAACTGCCCACCTGGCACTGTTCCCGCGCCGGATCACGGTCGCGGGTTAGAGCCAAAGTTTAACTAGGCTGGTATTTCAAGGACGACTCCACCGAGGCTAGCGCCCCAGCTTCCCAGTCTCCCAGCTATCCTACACAAGTTAAACCCTAACCCAATACCAAGCTACAGTAAAGCTCCACGGGGTCTTTTTGTCCTGCTGCGGGTAACGCGCATCTTCACACGTACTTCAATTTCGCCGGGTCCCTCGTTGA
>CAYLZO010000016.1:0-39339 GCA_964387775.1 uncultured Anaerolineaceae bacterium | reverse complement strand
GCTGGCGGATACCGCCACGCCGCCCGTCATCCCCCACCAGAGACCAGGTGCACCCAGGTCGAGACCGAAGGCCAGGGTTGCGCCGGCGCCCAGGCCCAGCACCCAGTGGCTGAGCCAGGTGAAGCGCTTGGTATAGTGGTAGCCGACCAGCAGCAGGGCGGCCACCGGCAACAGGGCCAGACAGAGCGGATTGAGCCTCCAGGCGGCGACGACCAGCAGCAGGCCGGCCACCCCGGCCGCGACCCGCGCCGTCCCCACGCCGAGCTGCCCCGTCGGGAGGGCCCGGGCCGCCGTGCGCGGGTTTTGGGCGTCAAACTCGCGGTCGGCGATGCGGTTGACGGTCATGGCCAGCGTCCGCGCCGCGACCATGGCGACCGTGATCCACAGGAACTGCGGCCACGTCGGCCAGACCCGCCCCTCCGCTGCGGCGGCCAGCACCATGCCCAGGTAGGCGAAAGGCAGGGCAAAGATGGTGTGCTCGAAGCGGATCATGTCGAGAAAAGTGCGGACCTGCCTCACAGCCCGTATTCCTCCCAGCGCCGGTCCACCAGGGCCTGGATCTGGGGCAGCATTTGAATCTCGTCGGGCCAGCCGCGCGGATGCCCGTCCTCCGGCCCCTTGGCCGTGGCATCGACGCCGATCTTGCCGCCAAAGGCTGGTCGCAGCGACGCGTGATCCAGGTCGTCCACCGGGCCGTCGACGAGGACCACGTCGCGCCGCCAATCGACGTTGCCCAGCACCCGCCAGGCCACCTCCGACAGGTCGTGCACGTCCACGTCGTGGTCGACGACGACGAGGGCCTTGGCCAGCATCATCAGGCCCAGGCCCCACAGGCCGTACATGACCTTGTGCGGGTGGCCGGGGAAGCGCTTCTTGATGCTGACGATAACCAGGTTGTGAAAGACACCCTCGGCCGGCATGTTGACGTCCACGATCTCGCCCTGGAAGAGGCGCATCAGCGGCAGGAAGAGCCTCTCGGTGGCCTTGCCCAGCCAGTAATCCTCCATGGGCGGCCGA
This sequence comes from uncultured Anaerolineaceae bacterium, assembly GCA_964387775.1. GTDB lineage: Bacteria > Chloroflexota > Anaerolineae > JAAYZQ01 > JAAYZQ01 > CAYLZO01. The sequence continues at coordinate 38,322 of CAYLZO010000016.1, read as the reverse complement.
CCGACCACGGTGGCCGGATAGACCGCGTCGCGGCGGCGGGTGATGGCCGTCACGTGAAAGACGGGAAAAGGGTCGGCGGGCGTATAGTAGCCGGTGTGGTCGCCAAAGGGGCCTTCCAGGCGGTGCTCGCTGGGATCGACGTAACCCTCGATGACAATGTCGGCGTCGGCGGGCACCTCCAACGGCTGGCTGATGGCCCGGACGAAACGCACCGGCTCGCCGCGCAGCCAGCCGGCCAGCAGGTACTCGTCGATGCCGGGCGGCAGCGGCGCCGAGGCGGACCAGGTCAGCGCCGGGTCGCCGCCCAGGGCCACGGCTGCCGGGATGAGGTCCAGCTTTTTCTCGCGGGCCAGGCGCTCGTGCTCGGCGCCGCCCTTGTGGCGCTGCCAGTGCATGGCCAGCGTGCGGGCGTCGTACTGCTGGAGGCGGTACATGCCCACGTTGCGGATGCCCGTCGCCGGGTCGCGGGTGATGACCTGGGGCAGGGTGATGTAGCGCCCGCCGTCGTGGGGCCAACACTTGAGGATGGGTAGCGCGTCGAGGGAGGCGTCGGCGGTGTGCACGATCTGCTGGCAGGCGGCGTCCTTGACCCGTCTGGGTCGCAGGCCGACGCTGCGCAGGGCGCCCCACACGCCGGCGGCGCGGCCCACGGCCTCGCCCAGGCCCCGGGGCAGCTTCAGGTCGAGCAGGGCCGACAGGCGCTGGTTCAGATCGTCCAACTCCTCCACGCCCAGCGCCCAGGCCATGCGCTCGGCGCTGCCGTAGGCGTTGATGAGCACGGGCAGGTCGTGGCCCTTGACGTTCTCAAAGAGCAGGGCCACGTTCTGCGCGGCCGGCCCCTTGCTCACCCGGTCGGTGATCTCGGTGATTTCCAGCTCGGCGCTGACCGGGGCCGCGATGCGCTTCAATTGTCCACGTTTCTCCAGGAGCGCGACGAACTCGCCCAGATTACCAAATGCCATCCTGCCCCCACCATGTACGCCTCAAAAGACCCCGGGTGGTAGCCCCGGGTGGTAGCCCAGGGTCAAACGCCAGCGCATACCTGCGCCACTATACCATAGAACGAGGGTGTCATCAAATCCGGTGGTTGTGAGGGAAGCGAACAGTTTGACAGCCGGCCCAACAAAGGCTAAAATGCATAGTGCGTGTTTCGTGATGCGTGGCCGCTTTGGCGACACGCCACGCAATACGTAATACGCAACACGCAACACGCAACACGGAGGACAGTCCATGCAAGAAACATTCGACGCCTGCATTGCCCTGGGCCGGCGCTACGGCTTTGAGGAGGAGCACAGCCGCCAGGATGCCCGCCTGGCCGTCAAGTTGTTCGATGCGACGGCCGATCTGCACGATCTGGGCGACGAGTATCGGGATTTGCTCCATTGCGCCGGGCTTTTGCACGACATCGGCTACGTGGAGGGCTATTGGGGCCACCACAAGACGGCCTACAAGCTCATCATGAAGGCCGACCTGCCGGGACTCACCGGGCGGGAGCAGCGGATCGTGGCCAATGTGGCCCGGTACCACCGTGGGGCGCGGCCAAAGCAGAAGCACAAGGGCTTTGCCGCGTTGGACGCCGACGATCAGGAGATCGTGACGGTGCTGGGCGCCCTCCTGCGCCTGGCCGATGGCCTGGACCGGAGCCACAGCGACGCCGTCCAAGACCTGGACGTCAGGCTGGATGGCGACCGCCTGGTGGTGCTCGTCGATTGCCCGTTCGACTGTGGCTCGGAGATCTGGGCCGGGGAGAAGAAGGGGCGTTTCCTGGGCGAGGTCTTTGACCTGCGTGTGGAGGTCCGGCAGCGCTTGCACCGTTGACGGTCTGGGGGCAAATTGCCAGTTTGTGGGACCTATGGTACACTATTCGCCATTGAAACGGTCACGCGCTGGCCTTGATCTGCTTGCTGCAACGCGTCGGAATCGTGGAGGAACGACATGCACCGGCTGCTGGTCATCAACCCTGGCTCGACTTCGACAAAGGTTTCCGTCTATGAGGATGAGCAGCCTTTGTTTGTTGAGACCCTGCGACATTCCAGCCGCGAGCTTGAGGCGTTTTCCCACGTGCTCGACCAGTACGATCTACGCCTGGGCGCTGTCCTGGATTTCCTGGAGCAGGCGCAAATCCCGCTGACGTCGCTCTCTGCGGTGGTGGGCCGGGGAGGGCTGCTGCGGCCGATTCCCGGCGGGACCTATCGCGTCAACGATAGGATGTTGGCCGAGTTGCTCAGGCGGGACAAGGAGCGAGAGCACGCGTCGAACCTGGGGGCGCCGTTGGCCCACGAGATCGCCGGGCGGGTAGGCATCCCGGCCTTTATCGTAGACCCCGTCTGTGTGGATGAGTTTCACGAGCTGGCCCGTGTCTCTGGCCTGCCCGAGATCGAACGCCGGAGCCTCTCCCACGCCCTGAATCTGAAAGCGACGGCGCGGCGGGCGGCGCAAGACCTGGACCGCCCCTATTCCGAATTGAACTTGGTGATCGTCCACCTGGGCGGGGGCATCTCGGTCACGGCCCATCGGCGAGGGCAGATGATCGACGTCAACCAGGCTCTGGACGGCACCGGCCCCTTTGCGCCGGAGCGGTCGGGGGGGCTGCCGGTGGGTGACATAGTACGCATGTGTTTTGGCGTGTACGCCTACGCGGACTATGACCTGACCTACGAGGAGATGTTCAAAAAGATCGCGGGGCAGGGCGGCCTGGTCGCCCACCTGGGGACAAATAGCGCCGTGGAGGTGGAGCGGCGCATCGAGGCCGGAGACGAGCACGCCCGCTTGATCTACGAGGCGATGGCCTATCAGATTGCCAAAGAGATCGGGGCTATGGCGACGGTGCTAAAGGGGGATCTGGACGCCGTGGTTCTCACCGGGGGTCTGGTTCATTCCGACATGCTGATGGACTGGGTTCGGGAGCGTGTCGCCTGGATCGCGCCCCTGCTGTTCTATCCCGGTGAGGACGAGATGCTGGCCCTGGCCAAGGGGGCGCTCCGCGTCTTGGCCGGCAAAGAGCCGGCGCGGGACTACTGACCCACGAGGGAGCACTGGAGGCATTTTATGGCCGAAAAACGAATTCTCTGCATCGAAGATCATCCAGAAATGATCGAGCTCATCCGCCTGATTTTGGGCAGGCGCGGATATAGCGTTGACGGCGCGGTGGGCGGCCGCGAAGGATTGGAGGCGATGGCCGAGAATCCTCCAGACCTGGTGTTGCTCGATCTGATGATGCCTGATGTGGATGGTTGGGAAGTCTATCGCCAGATCAAGGCCCGGAAAGACGTCGCAGACGTCCCCGTGATCGTGGTCACTGCCAAGGCACAGGGGATTGACCGCGTCCTGGGTTTGCACATTGCCGGGGTGGACGACTATATCACCAAGCCTTTCGGCCCGAAAGAGTTGATTGAGAGCGTCGAGCGCGTGCTGGGTCGGGCTTCTCGGGCTGACTCGGTATCTGCTGGCACATAGTCGACGAGTTGGAGGTTGTATGAGCTCCAGGGAGCGGGTTGCTGCGTGGTTGCGCCAGAATGAGCGGGTGATCGTACCCGCCTGGATCAAGATGGTCCGGTCCCGTGGTGGGGATCGGGACCGTCAACTGACGACCAAGGAGTTGGAGCGGCAGTTTTTTGTTGACTACTATGAAGCCTTTACCCAAGCTGTAGAGCAAGACAGCCAGGATCCGGTGGCCGAGGTCGTCCAGCGCATCGCCACCAGCCGGGTGGAGCAAGAGTTTCAGCTCGAAGATACGCTGGAGATATTTTTCCTACTCAAAGAGCTGATCTGGGAGCGGCTGACCCAGTTCCACCCCGCCGAGGTGATCGTCAATTGGCTGCACACCCTCCGGCCCTCCTTCGACCGCTCCTACCGCTTGATGGGGTGGGCCTTTACCCAGGCCAGCCGCGAGCTCCTTTCAGAGCGGTTGGTGGAGGCCGAGTTCATGACGCGCCGCCTGGCGATGGCCACGGAGGAGGCCGATCGCGCCCTGTCGCGCCTGCGCATCCTGTACAACGTGTCGCGGGCGATCAGCTCCACGCTGGACGTGAAGCAGATCCTGTCGGCCGTTGCCGAGAACCTGGTTTCGGTATCGCAGATCGACCGTTGCGCCGTCTGGCTGGCCGACCGGGAGGCCAGCGAGCTGTCCGTTGCCGTCTCTTTGGGCATCGACGGCGAAAAACTGACCGGCGGCTACGTCTCCCTGGACGAGGATCGCTCGGTCATCGCCCGGGCTTTCAAGACCCGGCAGTTGCAGCTCGTCAGCGAGGTGGATCAAGGCCGCGAGACGATGGCCTCTCTCTTTCCCCAGCGGACGCTGCTGGTGGTCCCGCTCTCGGGGGAGGAGCGGCCGGTGGGCGTGATTACGGTGGACAGGCTGGCCGAGGATCGGCCGCTGGAGACGGCCGTCATCGAGATGGTCCAGTCCGTAGCCGACCAGGCCGGAGTGGCACTGAACAACACCCAACTTTACGAAGAACTGGTGCAGTTGAACCAGCACCTCGACCAGCGGGTCCAGGAGCGCACCGAGGAGCTGGCCCGGCTCAACCGGGACCTGGCCAAGCTGGACAAGAAAAAGTCGGATTTTGTGGCGATTGCGGCCCACGAACTCAAGACCCCGTTGACCCTGATCCAGGGCTACGCCGAGATGCTGGTCGAGACCGACCTCCACGAACTGCCGCCAGACGCCATCAAACGGCAGGTGTCGGGCATCGTCAAGGGCGCAGACCGGCTACGGACGATCATTGAGGCCATCATCGACGTGTCCCTGATCGATACCGAGGTGCTGGCTCTCAACCTGGAGATGACGTCTTTGCTGAACATGATCGAATTGGCCCGCGCCGACCTCATCGAGCCGGCCACCGAGCGCCAGCAAGAGATCGTCATCGGCGAACTTGCGGGCTTGCCCTACGTCGAAGCCGACGCCCTGCGCCTGTACCAGGTTTTCGGCAACATCATCGGCAATGCGGTCAAGTACACGCCCGACGGCGGCCGGATCGAGATCAATGCCCGCGAGCTCAAGAGCCAGGATGACCGGCCCACGTTCGTGGAGGTGGTCGTAGCCGACACCGGGGTGGGGATTGACCTTGACGAGCAGGAGCGCATCTTTGACAAGTTCTATCGCGTCGAAGGTCCGGAACTGCACTCCAGCAGCAAGACCCGCTTTATGGGTGCCGGTCCGGGCCTGGGCCTGACCATCGCCAAAGGCATCGTCGAAGCCCACGGCGGGCGTATCTGGGTCGAGAGTCCCGGCTACGACCCGGTCCACTGCCCGGGCAGCCAATTTCACATCCTGCTGCCGGTTCGGTCCGCCTGGGGAGATTTCCAGGAGAAATCCGAGTCGTCAGAAGCGGAAGAAGACTGAGGTGGATTATCGTTCGGACACTTTATGAAACGGAAGCGCCCATCGAGCGCACGCTGCTCGTCGGGATGCAACTCAAGGGGGAACAGAACGACTGGGAGATCGAGGACTCTCTGGTCGAGTTGGGGCACCTGGCCCAGACAGCAGGCATGGAGGTGGTGGGGCGTACCTGGCAGCGTCTGGATCGCTACAATCCGGCGACCCTCATCGGCTCGGGCAAGGTAGAGGAGCTGGTCGAGCTGCGCGACGACTTGGTCTGTAACGCCGTGGTCTTTGACGAGGAACTCTCGCCTCGCCAACTGCGAAACCTCGAAGAGGCGTTGGGTGAGGACGTCAAGGTGCTGGACCGGACGAGCCTCATCCTCGACATCTTTGCCCAGCACGCGCAGACGCGGGAAGGCCAGCTCCAGGTGGAGTTGGCCCAGTACCAGTATCGTTTGCCCCGGCTGACCCAAGCCTGGACCCACCTGGCGCGGCAGGCCGGTGGCGGCGCCACGCGGGGTGGGATGGGCGGCGTCGGCCTGCGCGGCCCCGGCGAGACCCAGCTCGAGGTGGACCGCCGCGAGATCGGCCGGCGGATCGAACACATCAAGGAGGAATTGGAGCAGGTGCGCCGGCACCGGGCCATCCACCGGCGACAGCGCAAGCGTCATAACGTTCCTGTGGTTGCTATCGTCGGCTACACCAACGCCGGCAAGTCCACGCTGTTGAACGCGCTTTCGGGGGCCGACGTCTTGGTGGAGGACAAGCTCTTTGCCACCCTCGACCCGACGACCCGGCGTGTCGATCTGCCTTCGGGACGGGAGGTGCTCTTTAGCGACACGGTCGGTTTCATCCAGAAACTCCCCACCGACCTGGTGGCGGCCTTTCGAGCGACGCTGGAAGAGATCAACGAAGCGGATCTCATCCTGCACGTAGTGGACGTCACCCATCCCAACGTCTGCCAGCAGAGCAAAACGGTGATAGAGACCCTGGCCGACCTGGAGGTCACCGATCTGCCCATCGTCGTCGCCTTGAACAAGATCGACCGGATGGCAAACCCGGCCGAGATCGTGGATTGGCTCCAGGAGTTCCCCAATAGTCTGGCCGTCTCGGCCAAGCGAGGGATCGGCCTGGAGGCGCTCCTGTCGCGAATCGAAGAGGTGCTCTCGGAGAACATGGTCTATATCACTGTTCAGGTGCCTTATGAGCGGGGGGATCTGACCTCCCTGTTCCACGAACAGGCGACGCTGGTCGAAACTGAACATAACAGGGAGGGCACCGTGCTGGAGGGCCACCTGCCGCGCCGGTGGCTCGACCTTTTCCATCCCTACATGATCGACGAGTAGTGGGTGGATATTGACTCAAGGGGGCTGGGTTTGCCCAGTCCCCTTGAGTCAATACCTTACCACTTCTCATCGACGAGTAGTGGATGCACGTTGACTGATGGGGGCGGGTTTGCCCGTCCCCCATCAGTCAACACCTTACCACTTCTCATCGACGAGTAGTGGATGCACGTTGACTGATGGGGGCGGGTTTGCCCGTCCCCCATCAGTCAACACCTTACCACTACTCGTCGGCGAGTGAGGAGAAAGCGAAAACAATGGGAAAACGTGGATGGGCGCTGTTGGTGCTTGTCGGCCTGATCGTCATCTTGGCGATTGCGGCCGTCGTATTCTGGCCCTGGGTGCGGGTGTGGCTGCCGCATCCCGCCTTTGTCGAGGCGTGGATCCGATACCTGGTCGTAGACCTGAACATCGGTCGCTGGGGGCCGGTGGCCACGCTGCTCCTGGTGGGCCTGATCGAGTTGGTCTGGGCCATCAATCTGGGCCGCCGGAGCGGGGCTTTTGAGCGCCAATACGTGCGGCTGGAGCGAACGCACGCCCGCGAGCTGGAGGCGCTGAATCAACAGATCGCGCTGCTAGAAGAGGAGCGGCGTGTGCTGCGCGGCGAATTGGAGTTGCGCGAGGACCTCGTCCGCGAGGAGAAGGCGCGCTTGTGGGCCCAGTTCGAGGAGCTCCAGCGGGCCGGCGGCGTGGCCCAGACGCGGCTTATCAGCCTCGACGTCCCGGAGCTCCCACCGGAGCTGAGGGGCGAGTGGCGGCAGATCATCGCCCAACTGGAGCGAATCGAGATGGCCACTTCCGTCAGCGTGCGCAAGGAGCGCCGGGCGCTCCGCCTACAGCAGCACGCCGACGAGCTGGTGCGTCTGGGCAATGCCTGTTACTACCTGGGGCAGCACGAGCGGGCCTTGACCCACTATGGACGGGCCATGGACCTCTCTGCCACCGAGCCGGAGGCGCTGGTCAACCACGCCGTCGTCAACCACGTGCTGGCCCGCAACCAGCGGGCGCTCCAGGACCTCGAAGGGGCGCTAAAGCTGGGGGAGAATGCGTGGGCCTACCTCTATCGCGGCGTGATCCGTGAGCGCCTGGGCGAGTTCAAGCGGGCCATGGAGGACTATGGGCGGGCGCTCCGCTTGGAGCCCGACATGGCCGAGGGCTACTATCGGCGAGGGCTGCTCTACGCCGAGATGGGCGAGTATGACAAGGCCATCCAGGATCAGGACCGGGTTCTGGAGATCGACCAGAATCACGCCGGCGCCTATGCGGCGCGGGGGGCGGCCCGCACTGCGACGGGTGAGCTACAATGGGGCCTGAACGACCTGGATAGAGCTTGTGCGTTGGCCCCCGATTGGTTCGAAGGGTTCTACCAGCGGGGCCTGGCACGACACCAGCTCGAGATGTACGACGAGGCCCTGGAGGATCTGAATCGGGCCATCGAGTTGGCCCCCTCTTATGCGGCGCTGTTCCTCGCCCGAGGTGACACGTACATGGCTCTCGAGGAGCATTGGCAGGCCGTTGCCGATTATGGCCGGGCCGTTGAGCTTCAGCCCAGCAATGCCAAGGCCCATTATGCCCGCGGCTTGGCCCGCGCAGCCATACGCGAGTACCGGCGAGCTATCGAGGACTTTGACCGGGCACTGGAGCTCGATCCCAGCCTGGCGGTGGCGCTTGCCAACCGAGGCTCGGCCTACGAAAAGCTGGGCGAGTATGAGCAGGCCATCCAAGACCTGGACCGGGCCATTGCCCTGAATCCCAACTTGGCGATTGCGTACTATAATCGGGGCCTGGCCTACGGCAGCAAGGGCGAATACGATCGGGCCAGCCGCGATCTCAACAGAGCGGTCGAGCTAGACCCCTCTTTCGGCAACAAGGAGCAGCGTCTGCCCGGCTTTGAACCGGTGTGAGTCGTAGGCAGCCGGGAGGGAGGTGTGGTTTGGCATGAGTGACTTTTTGGATAACCTGGCTCGCGTGCGGGGCTTGCCGGTGTTGCTCGGGGTGGGGCTCGTCATTTTGAATTTCCTGGTGCGATGCGTGATCTTTTTCCTGGCGCCCGAGAACGCCGACCCCGGGTTCTTCCTCTTTCTCTTTGCCGATGGGAATCTACTCCTTCACCTGGGGGTGATCCTCGGCTTGCTCGGGATTCTCGTTGGCGACATTCTATAGCCGGTTCGGAGTAGGCTGCCAATGAGGGTCGTCGTCGCGGCCGATCTCCACTACCATCCCCGCTGGCATGGGACGCTGACCCACTTTGCCGACGAGGTGCGGCAACAAAAGCCCGATTGTTTCATCCTGGCCGGGGACATCGGCCATCCGCTGCCCCTCTTTCGCCGGGGACTGGCCCTCTTTGCCGACCTCGATTGTCCCCGGCTGGCCGTCGCAGGCAACCACGACCTCTGGTCCGGCGAGCACAGCAGCGAGACGCTGTGGGGTGGCTTGCTCGAGGCGACCGTCCGAGAGGCGGGTTTTGTCTGGCTGGAGGGGGAAAACCATCGCCTGGGCAGCCTGGGCATCTGTGGCACGCTGGGCTGGTACGACTATTCGGCCCGCGCCCCGGACCTCGACGTGGATGCCCGGGACTATTTCATCAACAAGGCGATGTTTAACAACGACGGCAATTTTGTGGACTGGGACCGGACCGATCAGGCATTCGCCGCCCAACTCCTGGCTGCGTTCTCTAAGCGCCTCTCATCCTTGTGCGACGATTCAGCCATCACCCAGGTGCTGGTGGCTACCCACGTGCCCCCCTTCGAGGAGAACCTCGTGCGCAAGCCGGGGGATTTTGCCTGGAGCTTTTCCAACGCCTACTTTGGCAACCTGACCCTCGGGGAAACCATCCTCGGCTGTCCCAAGGTCAGCCACGTGGTCAGCGGCCACACCCACGCGGGCGGACATTGGACCATCGCTGCCCCTCATGGCGCCGTCGAGTCGTACGTCGTCGGCAGCGACTATGGCCAGCCGGCGTACGTCACCCTCGCGTTTCCCTGGATCGTCGCGCCCTAGCCCTTCGGACCCACGCTCGCTCTGCTTCAAAGGTCAGGCGGTCCAGGGCCTCGTCCCAGGTGAGCCATTTCCGCTGGAACTGTTTCTCCGGCTGGGCCGTCTCGGTGCCGGGGAGCAGGCGCATCAGGAAATAGAACTCGTCGCGGACCACGTGCTCGCCCCGCCAGTCGAACTCGATGGTCTGGTGGCCCAGGTCGGCCACGATGTCGAGGTCGGGCAGGCCGGCCTCCTCGTGCACCTCGCGGCGGGCGGTCTCTTCCCGGCTCTCCCCCGGCTCGACGTGGCCCTTGGGCAGGCGCACCTCGGGGCGGCCGTCGGGGCCGGGGCGGCCGGGGCGGAGCAGCACCAACACGTGCTCGCCAGCGGCGTCGATGACCACGCCGCCGGCCGATTCGTACTCGCGGATGGGGAGTTGAGAGGTGGGACGCATCTCGAAGGTGCGTCCCACCTGTGTTCGGTTACGGCGCATACCGGAACGGATGCCGCGCTGCCTCTTTTTCGGCGATAAGCTCGTCGAGCGTGGGCCGGCCCTCCAGCGCCTTGCGGATGGCGCCGCGCATGGCCTTGTAGTTGTTGATTTTCACCCGCTGGCGGATGCTGGCTGCCGGGTGGACGAACACGTTGGCCAGCAGGCAGACGTCGTCCAGCAGTGCCTCGGGCAAGTTATGGCGGGCCACGGCGTGCTCGAGGGCCAGGTTGATGCCCGCCGCTGCCTCCTCGTAGACCAACTGCCGGGCCTTGGCCGTGCGCACCGTGACCGTCGGCACCAGCATGGTCAGCGGCCGCTCGTTGATGATGGCCAGTTCGTGGCCGGGGCGCGGCTCCTCTTTCGCCCGGTCTATCGCCTTGCCCACCGGGCCGTCCTTCCAGCCCAGCAGCAGGTCGATGTGGGCCACCTCGGAGAAGGGCGGCCCGGCGAACCCCTCGCCGACGCACAAGGTTAGATCTTCGAACCGGGCCGGCAGATCAGCCGCCAGGGCGTATTCCACCTCCCGGCCGCCGAGCATCACGGTTTGGGTGCCGATTTTGCCCAGGTTTTCGAGCTGGCAGCGCATGTCCTCGTAATCTTCGCGCTCGAATTCGCCGCCCTGGATCAGGGGCAGGCGGACGTTGCTCATGCTGGTCAAGCCCATCATCTGCAGCGCCTCTTTGACGGCCTGGGGCGCGCCCTTGCGCACCACCAGCCGGGTGAGAATCTGGATTTCTTTGGCCCGCTGGCGCACAAACTCGACGTCGCCCTCCTGCGCAGCCCGGTAGATCTCCTGCCAGACGTCGGGGATGACGTTGGCCGAAGCCAGGATCGCCCCGTCGGCGCCGGCCAGCATCGCCGCCGCCGCGATCTCGTCGTGGCCGCAAAACAGGCCAATGGTGCCCCGCAGTTTCTCCAGCGCGGCCATGAAAAAGGGCATGTCGCCCGACGAATCCTTCATGCCCACCACGTGGTCGAAAGCGAGTCCCATGCCCTCGGCCGTCCACCAGCGGTAGTGGGTGCCCGCGCACTGGGGGATGTTGTAGAGCACCAGCGGCAGGCCGACCTTGTCCACTTCTTTGTAGTGGTCGAACACCTCGTTGAAGGCCGGCTTGAGAAAGTAGGGGGCGACGACCAGCGCGCCGGTGGCCCCCGCGTCCCGCGCCCAGGCCGTCAGCTCGACGGTCTCTCGCGTGCTCTGGCAGCCGGTGCCGGCCAGCACCGGCACCCGGCCGCCCACCTCGTCGATGCAGATCTCGATGACGCGCTTTTTCTCGTCCATCGTCATCGAGCTGAACTCGCCCGTCGTGCCGCAAGGCACCACGCCGTCCACGTGGGGCAGCAGGAAGCGGATCAACTCGCGAAAGGTGCCCTCGTCCACCTGGCTATCCGCTCCTGTGCCGCTAAAGGGCGTGACCAGGGCGGGGAAAATGCCTCGGAACCAGTCTGTTTTCTTGCTCATTTCAGTTCACCTCCGCGAACGCATTGTCGATGGCCACGCACGCCGCCGCGTAGGCGTTGTGGCGCAGCACCCGCCGATCCAGCGCCTGGGGATGGACCGCCGCCTGGACGAACACCACCTCGTCGCCCATGACCGCCTCGGGGATGACGCCCTCGGCCAGCTTGTCGACGATGGCCTTGGCCACGGCATTCTGCACCGGGCCGTAGATCATGTTCGCCTGGCGCAGGTCCTTCAGTTCGTTGGCGGGGACGATGAGGGTGCTGGGCCGCACGGTGAGGTTCGGCTCCAGGATGGTGGTCAGGGCCTCGTAGCCGTGGCGCGGATAGGTGAGCTGATAGGCCCACGCCTCGCCCAGCGGCCCGGCCTTGGCTCCGCACACCAGATCGATCTGGCACCACTCGACATCCGTTGCTCCCGCTGCTCCGGCGCTGCCGGTGCCGAGCCGCATCCCGCCGCCGCGAATCGTCGCAGCGTCCAATCCAACCCCCATAAACCGCTCCGCCAACGGCTCACCCGGTACCCGATACCCGGTACCTGGTACCTGGGATCGGGTATCGGGTATCGGGACCTTGCCCAATTTTTCGAGTTCGAGCTGGATTTCGGCCCGGTCCTCGTGGATCAGCGCCCCCCCCACACTCTTGAGGGGCTTGCGCGGCCGCCCGGCGTTCACGCCCATCATCTTGAGCGCCTGCTTGACGGCCACGCCGCCGCCGTAGCGGCAGAAAATGCGCGACAGCTTTTGCACCTGGCGCTGGAGGGCGCGGGCCGTCTCCAGGTCGCCCCAGCGGACGGCGTCCAGAACGGCCTGCCACACCTCGGGATAGACCTGGGCCGAGGCCAGGATCATGCCGTGGGCGCCGCCGGCCAACGCGTTGAGCACCACCTCGTCGTGGCCGACCAGGACGTTGATCCGGTCGCCGGCGTATTCGAGGATCTCCATGGTGTAGGTCAGGTTGCCCGACGAATCCTTGATGCCGACGACGTTGGGCACGTCGGCCAGGTCCTCGACGACGCGGCGGGGCAGATAGGCGTCGACCACCTGGGGGATGTTGTAGAGAATAATCGGCATCTCGGGCAGGGCCTTGGCGATTTCGTAATAGTGCTGGTAAATGCCCTTGTCCGAGGGGTGGAGAAAGTAGGGGCAGACGATGAGGCAGGCCGTGGCGCCGACTTTCTGGGCGTTGCGGGCCAGCTCGATGACTTGCATGGTGCCGGGTGCGCCGGTCCCGGCGATGACGGGCTTGTCGCCCGCCTCCTCCACGGCGATCTGGACCAGGCGCTTGTTCTCCTCGGGGGTGAGGTAGTTGAACTCGCCCGTGGTGCCGCAGGGCACCAGCCCGTCCACGTCGTCGATCACGTGGCGGATGAGGGCACGAAAGGCTGCCTCGTCCACCCTGTTATCCGCTGCTGCGGGGGCAAAGGGCGTGACCAGCGCGGGGTTGACCCCGCCCGGTCGAAACGGTTTACCCTGAGCTTGGTCGAAGGGTTTCTGATTCATGGTTCACTCTCCATTGAGTTGATTCGTTCGTTCTCAGTTATGCCGGTACCAAGGCGGGGGCGATCTCAAAGACCAGTCGCCCTTCCTCCAGCGCCAATACCTGGCTGGCATCCAGGATTTCCAGTCCTGCCAGACGTCCCTCTGGTCCAAAATTGGCAATCATCTCGTCGGTCAACGGATGAGCTGTTGCCGTCCCGTCGGCCAGAGAGCGAAATTCGATATAGAGAGCGTCTACCTCGGCGTCATAGTGAATCTTCATCTCTTTGTTCCTCAACTTCCATAGTATACCAGCACCGTGATGACAACTATCTGATTTGGCTCGTCGGCAAAGATGGTGTGGACTGTCTTGAAAGGATAGATCTGTTGATTGACCGGTGAAGGCTGACCAAACTCGAACGTCTTGCGAGTCTGGTACTTTCCACGTTTTGCCGGTTGCCAGGGAACTGTCTCGATAGTTTCTTTGACTTCCGTCTCTGTTGCACCTCGCAGCCGCATCTGATCAAGAGCATGCTGAGAGAAATGGATTGGTTTTGTGCTTGTCATTTGTGCAGGTTCTGGGCGGCGACGAACGACAGCCCGTTCTCCGTCAGCGCCCGGGCGGTGCGATTCAGGGCCTCGTGTTTGTCCAAATAGTTGCGCTCCAGGTAGTCCATGTGGCCCGATTCCAGGATCTCGTCCTTGTCGCGGAAATAGTCGAGGATGTCGGAGGGGCGCTCGCGCGTCTGGTCAATCTCGGGTTTGGCGCCCTCGTGCTTGGCCGAGATGTTAGCCACGTGGTCGGCCAGCTCGACCAGCTCGTCGGTGCGGTCGTAGGGCTGGCGGACGATGCTCTTGTACGTCTCGGTGATGTGGTGCTCAAAGCGGACGATGTCCTCCAGGTTTAGCGCCTTGCGCACCTGGGCCGTGATCTCGATGGTCTCGTTGTTGACGCTGTTGCTCCAGTTAAAGCCGATGAGCGACGTCGTGCCGTCGTCGCGGCCAAAGAGCCGGGCGCCGATGAGGGTCCAGAGCGCGGCGTAGGGGTTGTCGTTGCCCATGAACACCGAGATCTTGAACTCGATGTCCACGCCCAGCTTGTGCAGAAAATAGCCCAGCAGCACCGTGCCGGGATTGACGTTCAGCACCTGCTCAACGCCGTAGGTGGTGTAGTAGTAGAGGAATTCGTCGAGCCACTTCAGGGCGTAATCGTTGGGCTGGCCCACGCCGCCAAAATAGCCCGTGATCGTCTCCGGTCCGCCCAGGTGGATGTTCGAGCCGTCGGTGCCCTTGGTATCCAGCGTCTCGACGTAACTGGCACCGACGATCTGCATCGCGGCGGCCACGGCCAGGATGTCGCCCTGGTCGGCTTCCTGCTCTTTCATCTTGCGCACGCGGATGTAGCGGCCGGGCATCAGCTCACCCTGTTCGATGGCCTGCTTGGCCTCGGCGATGAGAAAGGGAAAGTATTGCAGGGCGCTGATCTCCAGCGTCACGGCGAAATCGTCCTTGAACGCCATCTCGTCGGCCTGGTCGCCCAACACTTTGCGGCGATAATCGGCCACGGTGATAAAGGCCCCCTGGTCGCGCTGCTCGACGAGCCACTCCAGGTCGGCCAGGTAGGGTGAATTGATCTCGTCGAGTTGGGCCAACAGGTTGTCCAGCTTGCGCGCTTTACGCGCCTTGCGGTTGATCTCGTCCACGGTGCCGTACTTTTCGACGACGGCCAAAAAGTCGTTGATGACCCGCATGTTGGGATCGAGCAACACGGCGTTGATCTCGGCCAATGGGTCCTCCGAGATCCTCAATCGGTTACGAAGATCACGTTCCATTGATTTCTCCTCCTCTGTTCTTTGGTCTGGGGTTTGACGTGCAGGCCGGATCGGCCCGCATGTGGATTGTAGCACAAGTTGAGGACGCTGTCACCTTTGTGTTCGCTAAAGGTAGAGCCAATTGCCGCCTCGCCTAGCAGCTTGTCGGAGAGTCTCGTTTGTTTCTGCGGCGCTTGCCAGAAGCACGCCTTTGGCGAAGCGCCTACTACGAACCCGAAAGGCCCTCTCCGACAGCCTGCTAGCTGCGGGTGCGCGTCTTGGGGTCAAAGGCATCGCGCAGGGCGTCGCCCAGGAGGTTGACGGCCAGCACGGTCAGGGCGATGGCCAACCCGGGGGCGGTCGTCACCCAGGGGGCATCTCGCAGAAAGCCCCGGCCCTCGTTCAGCATGGCCCCCCACTCGGGCGTCGGCGGCTGGATGCCCAGGCCCAGGAAGCTCAGGGCCGAGGCGTTTAGGATGGCCCAGCCCACGTCCAGGGTGGCCAGGACCAGGATCGGGCCAAAGACGTTGGGCAGGATGTGGCGCAGGAGGATGCGCCGGTCGGTGCAGCCCACGGCCACTGCTGCCCGCACGTACTGCTCCTTCCGCGCCGAGAGCACCTGCCCGCGGACCAGCCGCGTGTAGTTGGGAATGCCCGAGATACCCACGGCCAGCACCACGTTGCCGACGCCGGCTCCCAGGGCAGCGATGATGGTCAGGGCCAGGAGGATGCTGGGGAAGGAGAGCATAACGTCCACCAGCCAGCTAATGAGCCGGTCCACCCAGCGGCCATAGTAGCCGGCCAGCAGGCCCAGCACCGTGCCCGGTAGGGTGGCCAGCAAGACGGCCACCGCCCCAATGCCCAACGACCACCGCCCGCCGTGGAACAATCGGGTCAGCACGTCGCGGCCAAAGAGGTCGGTGCCGGCGGGATGTTGCAGGCTGGGCGGCTGGAACTGCTGGTCGGAGTGCATGGCCAAGGGATCGTAGGGTGTCAGGAGGGGGCCGATTGCCACGGCCAGCCCCATGATGGCCAGAAAGGCCAGGGCAGCCAGGCCCACGGCGTTGGTGCGCAGGCCCCGCCGCGGCGGGGGCGCATACTCGTGCCGGGGCACGGTTTTGCGCGTGGGGATGGGAAAGCGGCGTTTAGCCATAGCGAATGCGTGGATCGAGGTAGGCATAGACCACGTCCACGGCGAGATTCACACTGGTATAGACCACCGCGGCCAGCAAGACGATGCCCTGCACAATGGGAAAGTCCTTCCACAGGATGGCGTCGACCATCAGCCGGCCGATGCCCTGCCGGGAAAAGATCGTCTCGGTCACGACGGTCCCGCCGAGCAAAAAGCTGAATTGGAGGCCGATGACGGTCACGACGGGGATAAAGGCGTTCTTGAGGGCGTGGCGCAGCAAGATTGTGCGTTCCCGCAGCCCTTTGGCCCGGGCTGTGTTGATAAAGTCCTGGTCCAGCACGTCGAGGAGGCTGGTCCGCACCAGGCGGGCGATGGCGCCGGAAGAGGCAAAGCCGAGCACCAGCGCCGGCAGGACGAGGTGGGCCAGCCCGTTCTGGCCGGTCGCCGGCAGCCAATCGAGCTTGAGGCTCAGCAGCCAGATGAGAAGCAGCGCCGACCAAAAGATGGGCACCGACACGCCTGTGACCGAGAAAGCGGTCGCCAGTGCGTCGAGCCAGGTGCCCCGCCGGGCGGCGGCCAGCACGCCTAGCAGTGTGCCCAGGGAGATGGCCACGGCCATGGCCGCCAGCGCCAGCTCGATGGTGCCGGGCAGTTGCTCGGCGATGACGGTGACGGCCGGGCGCTGGCTAAAGAGGGATCGGCCAAAGTCGCCTTGGGCCAGATTGAGCAGGTAGCGTCCGTATTGGACGGGGAGGGGATCGTCCAGGCCCAGCTCGGCGCGCAGTTCGGCGATGGCCCCGGCAGAGCCGCCGGCTTCGGAGAGCATCAGAGCGGCCGGGTCGCCGGGCAGCAGGCGCATGATGACAAAAACCAGGGTCGCGACACCCCACAGCACGGGGATGGCCCCCAGCAGGCGGCGACCGATGTATCTCAGCATGTCGCTAATCAATGACCAAGGGTAGAGAAGGTGCTGTATGTTGTGCGCGCACTCGGCGCGCACAACATACAGTCCCTCTCTGCCCTTTCTTCAGGGCAGTCATTGGTCATTGGTCACTAGGTAAACGTCGTGGAGCCAGGGGAACCAGCCGCGCCGGTCGAATTGGAGGCCCTGGACCTGGACGCTGGCCGCGTTCAAGTTGACGTAATCACGGATGGGAATGATTAGGGCCAGGTCCATGATGCGCATCTGGGCCTGGGCATAGAGGTCGGCGCGGGCGATGGGATCGAGGGTGCTGATCGCTTCGTTGAGCAAGCGGTCGAGTTCGTCGTCGCGGACCTTGGCCCAGTTGAAGCCGCCCTCGGCGTTGGAGGAGAGGAAGGTCAGGTTGAGCAGGCTGGGGTCGGAGCCAAAGTAGAGCATCGGCGCCAGGTGGTGCTCGCTGTTGCCTGCGGCCTCCATCGCTGCCGGAAAGGCCACGACTTGCGTCCTGAGATCCACCCCCAAGGTCTGGTACTGGGCCTGGAAGATCTGGCCCACCTCGGGCAGGTAGCCCCACGTCATCAGGTAGGCTTCCAGGACGAGGGGCGCTCCGTCCTTGTCGCGGATGCCGTCGCCGTCCGAATCGATCCATCCGGCTTGCTCTAGCAGGGTGGCCGCCTGGTCCAGATCGTAGGGATAGAGGTTCTCTACCTCGGCGGTATAGCCCATCGTCACCTCGCTGAGCGGGCCGCGGGCCACCGGCGAGTAGCCTCGAAAAATCACGTCCAGGATGGTCTGGCGGTCAGCGCCATAGATGAGGGCCTGGCGGACGGCGAGATCGTCGGTTGGCGGCTTTTCGGTGTTGAGAAAGAACTGCAGGGGCTGGCCCGGCACCGGGACCTGGTGCAGGACGAATCGGTCGTCGTTCTCCAGGCGGATGGCGTCCTGGGGCGGGATCTCGCCCATGACGTGCACGTCGCCCGACTCGAGCGCCGGGGCGCGGATGGCCGGGTCCACAAAGAAGCGGAACTCGATCTCGTCGAGATAGGCCGGGCCGTCCTTCTCATAGAGCTCGGGCGCCCAGGCATAGTCGGGATAGCGCCTCAGCGTCAGGTGGTCGTTGGGCACATACTCCACGAACGTAAACGGCCCGGTGCCCACCTGGTGAAGCTGGTAGTCGGTGCCCCACTGCTCGACCGCCGCCGGCGAGGCCATGCCCAGGTAGACCTGGCTGGCCGAATCGAGAAAGGGCGCGTAGGGCTCGGAAAAGTGGACCTTGACGGTATAGTCGTCCACGACCTCGGTGCGCTCGTAGGGGCCAAGCATACCCCGCGCCTTGCGCGATTGGGTCTCGGGCGCGGCGATCCGGTCGAAATTGAACTGCACCGCCTGGGCATTAAAGGGCGTGCCATCGTGAAAGGTCACGTCCTGGCGCAGATAGAACGTATAGGTCAGGCCGTCGTCGGCCATCTCCCATCGCTCGGCCAGGCCGGGGACGAAGCTGCCGTCGAGGTCCTGGTAGACGAGGGTGTCGTAGACGCTGGTCAGCGGGATGCCCAGCTCGGAAGAGGCATCCACGTGGGGGTCGATGCCTGAAGGGGCCAGGGTCAGGCCGTAGATCAGCTTGCCGCCCGAGCGCTGGGCGGGTCCCTCGGTTGGCTCCTCGGCCATCGGCGTGGGTGCAACCTCTGTTTCATTAGGTGTTTCCAGACCTAACCACACTCTGACTTCTGGGATTGCAAAGCTGCCCAGTAGGGTAAGAACAGCTACTACAAGTGCCCCTAGCGCAAGCTTTGCTTCTGTTGACCACTTTTTCATATCGTTCTCCTTGTGTGCAAGTAGTAACAGGTCGTGAAAATGATGGGTCATATTTTACTCGAAAAGCAGGCGGGCAGCAAATGGCTGATCGTCATGAGGGGCAGGGGCAGTACCTGAAAGGTCAGGACCATGAGAACCTGCCGGCTCACGTTGCCCTCTCTCGCCGGGCGTAGTATAATAGGCGCTGCCATCCTGTGGGCCATGCTCTGGATTACGGGGCAGAGGATGCCGCGCGGCCGGGCGATGTGGAACGCCTACGCCATAGTGGGCTTGCTCAACGGCGCGCTGCCCTACACCCTGATCTTCTGGGGCGCCACGTTCGTCAGCACGGTGACCTACATCGTCCCGGTCAACGGGCTGCTTCTGGGCGCCTTGGTGCTCGACGAGCCGCTGAGCAGCACCCTGTCGCTGAGCTTGGGCCTCATCTTGACGGGGGTCCTGCTCGTGCGCTCGTAGCATTGAAGAGACATAGACGACGAGGTCTGACATGCAAGTTCTAAAACGACTGTTTAGCTTTCTCACGCCCTACGGCAGGACGCTGGCCCTCAGCGGCTTTCTCCTGCTGGCGAGGGCCGGCCTGGAGCTGGTGCCGCCCCTCTTTCAGAAGTCCATCGTGGACGAGGTCATCGGCAACCGCGACCTCAGCCGCCTGGGCCTCTACGTGGGCCTGCTGGTGGGCGCCTACGCCTTGCAACAGGCGGTCAACGCCGGCGACATGTTCATCCGCCACGCCCTCGGCGAGCGCTTTATCCTCGACCTGCGGGTGCGCATCTACCGCTACCTGCAGCAGCTCTCCCTTTCCTTCTTTGAGCGGACCTCGACCGGTGAGTTGATGTCGCGGGTGACCAACGACGTCAACGCCCTGGAGCACTTTGTGACGCACGGCTCGGCGCTCACGGTGGTGGACCTGTTGCGGCTGGTGGGTGGCGCCGTCATCCTCTTTGTGCTGGACGCCCGGCTGGCGCTCCTGGTCCTGCTGCCGGTGCCGGTGCTGGCCGTAGCGCTGCGCTATTTCAACACCCGCATCCGGCCCGTCTATCGCCGGGTGCGCGCCCGCCTGGGCGACATCAACGCCCAGCTCCAGGACAGCCTGTCGGGCATCCGCGTCGTTCAGGCCTTTGTCCAGGAGGACCAGGAGCTGGCCCGGTTCACGACCGAGAGTGAGAACTATTACGAGGCGCGGGTGGAGGGCATCCGCCACTGGGCCACCTTTTTCCCGGCGATGCGGTTCGTGGCCTCGTTGGGCACGGTCATCGTCCTGGGGGTCGGCGCGCTGATGGTCGTGGACGGCGAACTCACGCTGGGGACGCTGGTCGCGTTCTTGTCGTACATCACCTCCTTCTACCAGCCCATCAACCGCCTGACCGAGATCGACAACGTCTTTCAGGAGGCCATCGCTGCCGGGGAGCGGATCTTTGAGCTGCTGGACGAGACGACCGAGGTCCAGGACGCGCCTGACGCGGTCGAGCTGTCGCCCGTCCGGGGCGAGGTTGCGTTCGACGACGTGCACTTTGCCTACGGCACCGGCGACAAGGTGCTGCACGACGTGGACTTTGGGATGGCCCCCGGCGAGGTCGTCGCCCTGGTCGGCCCCAGCGGGGCGGGCAAGACCAGCATCGCCAATCTCCTCTGCCGCTTCTACGATCCGGCCCAGGGGCGCATCACCGTGGACGGCTTTGACTTGCGCCAGGTCACGCTGGCCTCGCTGCGCAAGCAGGTCGCCGTCGTGTTGCAGGATACCTTTCTCTTCAACGGCACCGTCCGCGAGAACCTGCAATTCGGCGCGCCGGAGGCGTCTGAAGCCGAGATGATCGCCGCGGCCCAGGCGGCCTACGCCCACGAGTTCATCGAGGGCCTGGCCAACGGCTACGATACCGAGATCGGGGAGCGGGGCGTGCGGCTGAGCGGGGGCCAGAAGCAGCGCCTGGCCCTGGCCCGGGCCATCCTGGCCGACCCCCGCATCCTCATCCTCGACGAGGCGACGTCGTCGGTCGACGCCGAGGCCGAGTACCTCATCCAGCAGGCCCTCGACGCCGTGCTGGAGGGCCGCACAGCCCTCGTCATCGCCCACCGCCTGAGCACCATCCGCAGCGCCGACAAGATCATTGCCCTGGAAGGGGGGCGTATCGTCCAGGTGGGCGATCACCGCGAGCTGATGGAGCGAGACGGGCTCTACAGCCAGTTGTACCGGCGCCAACTGGAGCTGGCCGTGGCCGGGGAGGAGGACGTTTGACGGCAGCGCCGTTCAGGGGTATACTAGAGGCCGATTTTGAGGAGGAAACTTGTCTGATGTGATGAGACGTGGAAGACGGCTTCTCAGTTGCCTTCTGCTGATTGCGTTGATATTTAGTCTTTTCCAGCCGGTTCTGGTCTCGGCGCAAACGCCGGAGGCCCCGCCGGCTGAGGAGCCGGCCGAAGGGGATGCGTGGCTGGACGAGATGATGGCCCAGATGTCTACGGCCGACAAGGTGGGCCAGCTCTTCCTCGTCACTTTTTTCGGGGACGACACGTCGGCCCGCTCGGACATTGCCCATTTGGTACAGGTGCTGCGGATCGGGGGGGTCATCGTTGCGCCCCGCAACCAGAATTTTAGCAACGACGTGACCGCGCCGCAGCAGGTGCTGGACCTGACGACGTCGCTGCAAACGCTGGCCTTCACCGAGTCGGCGCCCATCACGCTGACCCAACGCGTGCCCGTGACGGTGACCGCGCCCCTGGCGGAGGAAGATACCTCGTCCGCGGCGACCGAGGCGCAGACCGTCACTACCTTTGTGACTATCACCCAGGTGATTACGGCCGATCCCCAGGGGGTGCCTTTGTTCATTGCCACTTCTCAAGAAGGGGACGGCTACCTCCACACGGCGCTGCGCGGCGGCTTTACCGACCTGCCGAGCAACATGGCCATCGGCGCCACGTGGGACGAGGACAACGCCGAGGACGTGGGTTGGCTCGTGGGCCAGGAGCTGTCGGCTGTGGGGGTGAACATGCTGTTGGGACCCTCCCTGGACGTGCTCAAGAATCCGCGGCCGGGCCTGAGCGGCGACCTGGGCGTGCGAGCCTTCGGCGGTGACCCCTACTGGGTGGGGCGCATGGGTCAGGCCTACATCCGGGGCGTGCACGTGGGCAGCGAGGGGCGTGTGGCCACGGTAGCCAAGCACCTGCCCGGCCTGGGTGCCAGCGACCGCAGCCTGGAAGAGGAGGTCGCCACGGTGGACAAGTCGCTCCAGGACCTGCGGCTCATCGAGCTGCCGCCCTTTTTCACCGTGACCCAGGGCGAGGCCCTGACCGACACGGCCGACGCCCTGCTGACGGCTCACATCCGCTACCGGGGTTTCCAGGGCAACGTCTACTATGTTACGCCACCTATCAGCCTCCACGCCCAGGGCATGCAGGAGATTATGGCCCAGCCCGAGCTGGTGCCCTGGCGGGAGCAGGGCGGCGTGCTGGTCAGCGACTCGCTGGGCCTGCCGGCCATCCGCCGCCTCTACTCCCCGGAGCTGACCTCTTTTCCCCACCGCCAGATCGCGTTGGAGGCATTTCAGGCCGGCAATGACTTGCTGACCCTCTCCCGATTCTCGCTGAACGATTCGTGGGACCAACAGTTGCGCAACATCGAGGACACGGTATTCTTTTTCCGGGAGCGGTACGAGGCCGACGACAGCTTTCGCGCTCGGGTGGACCAGGCGGTGCGCCGCATCCTGCGCCTCAAGCGGCGCGTCTGCGCCGAGTTCAGCCTGGGAGCCTGCACGAGCGGCGAGGACACGCTGGGGCAGGTTGGCCCGCGCGAGGCGTCTCGTAGCACGATTACGCGCATCACGCAAGAAGCGGTGACCCTGCTCTATCCGGCGGCCGAGGAGCTGGCGCTGCGCCTGCCCCGGCCGCCCCGGCGGGACGAGAATATTGTCATTTTCACCGATGCCCGCGAGGCGCGGGATTGCAGCGATTGCCCGCCTTTCCACCTCCTCAATCCCCAGGCGCTGCGCGAGACGATCCTGCAAAAGTACGGGCCGAATGCGACGGGGCAGGTGGACCCGGAGCGGATTGTGGCCTTTACCTTTGCCGAGTTGCGCAGCTTTCTGCTCTTCCGCAGCCCGGACCTCGATCTCTACATCCGGGATGCCGACTGGATTGTCTTTGCCATGCTCGACTATGCGCCCACCGAAACCCTCAGCTCGACGGCGCTCAAGCTCTTTCTCCGGGAGCGGGCCGACGGCCTGGAGGGCCAGAACTTGGTGGTGTTGGCCTACGAGGCGCCCTACTATCTCGACACCACCGAGGTCAGCAAGTTGACGGCCTACTATGCCATCTACAGCCGGTCACAGCCCTTTATCGAGGCGTCGGTGCGGGCCTTGTTCCAGGACTTTGGGCCGACGGGCAAATCGCCGGTGACGGTGGAAGGGGTGGGCTATGGCCTGACCCGCCAGCTCTCCCCGGACCCGCGACAGGTCATCGAAGTCCTGCGGGCCGACGAGCCGCCCCCGGAATCGGGGACGCCGCAGCCGGTAACGCTCCAGGTCGGCGACCAGCTCGATGTGCGGAGCAGCGTCATCCTGGATCGTAATGGCAATCCCGTGCCCGACGGGACGCCGGTGATTTTCCAATACGCCTACATGGGCCGGGAGCTGGGCGGTCGAGCGGAGGCTGTAACCCAGGACGGCGTGGCCGAGGCGATCATCACCCTCGAGATCCCGGAGGGTGAGTTGCAGATCACGGCTACGAGCGATCCGGCCTTTAACTCGCGGCCGCTGGTCGTCCGCCTGACGGGCGAGACGGTCGAGTTTCTCACGCCGACGCCCACCTCGACGCCGACGCCTACGCTCACGCCGACACCGACCCTGACACCCACGCCGACGCCCACCTCGACGCCCACGCCCACGCCTACCCCAACACCGACCGCTGTCCCCGAGGAGCCGCCGCCACCCCAGCCGCGAGTCGAATGGCTCGATTTTGCGCTGGCGCTACTGGGCATGGCCGGCGCCGGCGGCATCGTGCTGGTGGCGGGCCGGGGGGCACGCGCTCGCAACCGCGGCTGGAACCCGGCCTGGCGGGCTGTGCTGTACAGCGGCATCTGTGGCCTGGTGGGCTATCTTTTCTACGGCCTGGCCATGCCGGGCAGCAGCTTCCTGGAAGGGATCGTGCCGGGCTTGCGCGGTCTCCTGATCGGTTTTGTGTGTGGCCTGTTGCCCCTCTTGGCCGTGCCCTGGTTGGTCCGGCCCAGGCGCAAGGCCAGAGGCTGACGGCTAGCGGATCCAGGGGGTGGGCGTAATCGTAGGCGTTGGGGTGATGGTCGGCGTCGCGGTCAAGGTGGGTGTCGGCGTGTGAGTGGCCGTCGCCGTGGCCGTGGGGGTGGCTGTGACGGTGGGCGTCGGCGTGGGGGGCGGGGGCAAGGCCGGCGGCCGGGCCGTGAGCAGCGCGGCGGCCGCCAGCAGCACACCCAGGAAGGCGATCAGCCCCCGATTGGCGCGGACGAACTGGGCAACCGGCCACTCCTGCTCGAAAACCCGGGCCACTGCCCGGCTCACCGGCCCGGGCGTTAATAATTCAGAGCGCAGGTCGCCGACGCTGTCGGGCCGCTCGTCGGGGTGCATGGCCAGGCTCCAGAGGATGGCGCGTTCCGTCTGGGGCGAGATGTCGGGCTTCAGGCTGCGGGGCGTGGCCAGCGAGTTGGGCTTGAGGAACCGCTCCTTGGCGTCGAGGGGCGGCTGGCCGGTCAGCAGGTGATAGAGGGTTGCGCCGAGGGAGTAGATGTCGGAGCGGGTGTCGGTGTGGCCCGTATCGCCGCCATATTGCTCCAGGGGCGTGTATTGTACCGTGCCCCGCCCCTGGACCACGGTGATGGTCCGCTCGTCGTTGGGCACCATGACCTTGACCAGCCCAAAGTCCACCAGCTTGACGGTGCCCGAGGGCGTGATCTTGATGTTGCCGGGCTTGATGTCGCGGTGGAGGACCGGCGGCTCTTGAGTGTGCATGTACTCCAGCGCGTCGCAGAGCTGTTCGGCCCAGGCGAGCACCTGGCGCTCGGGCAGAGGATGCCCCTGGCGCAGGGCCTCGGCCAGCAGCTCTTTGAGGTCCTGGCCGGGCACAAAATCCATGACGAGATAGTCGCGATTGTCCTGGGAGAAATAGTCCGAGACTTTGGGCAGATTGGGATGGTCGAGCCGGGCCAGGGTGCTGGCTTCCTGGTAGAATTGCTCGCGGCTCTGTTCGAGTTCTTCGGCCGGCGCATCGGGATCGGGCAGCGCCTCTTTGACGGCGCAAAAGCGGCCCTGGAGGCGCAGATCTTCGGCGCGATAGGTGGCGCCCATCCCGCCCCGGCCTACCAGCTCGATGATTTTGTATCGTTCGCGCAGAGTCGTCCCTGGCGACAGTGATCGCGCCAATGCGCCCGCTCCTGTAGGATGATTTGAGAAGACGGGGCCAAGAGATCGCCCCGTCTCCAAGTGGACATAGCTTAACGTAGAATCAGCATCTTGTCAAGACACCCTGGGTAGGTGAGGAGGATAAGCCGTGGTAGCCGAAATGGCCATGCTGTTGATGGTCGAAGGACCGAATCCCGGCAAGCGCATTTTCATTGACCAGCCGGTGCTGCTCGTGGGCCGGGATGACGAGTGCGATCTCGTGATCCCGGATCGCCAGGTTTCGCGGCGCCACGCGAGCATCCACGTCGAGGAGGACCACTACGTCTTGCAGGATTTGAACTCAAAGAATGGGACCTTCCTCAACGGACAGCTTATCAGCGAGCCCCAGACCTTGCACGACGGCGACGAGATCCAGATTGCCTTCTCTTGCAAGCTCACCTTCGTCGGCGCCGAGGCCACCGCGCCCGTGATTTTCGACGAGCAGTTGGAGGGGCTGCGGATGGACCTGGAGAGCCGGCGGGTCTGGGTGCTGGGCCAGGAGCTCGAACCGCCGCTGTCGCCGGCCCAGTACCGGCTCTTGGAGCTACTCTACCAGGAGCCGGGCCGGGTTTATGGCCGGGACGAGGTGGTCGAGGCTGTCTGGCCCGAGGACGACCGGGAGGGGATCTCGGAGCAGGCCATTGACGCCCTGGCCCGCCGGCTTCGCGAGCGCCTGGCCGAGATCGATCCCGAAACCCAGTACGTCATCACCATGCGGGGCCACGGCTTCCGGCTGGAGGGGGCCACCAAGTAAAAGGACCCGGCGGTCATCCGCCGGGTCCTCACTTCCGGTGCTCCCTGTTCGTAGCGCCTACGACGAGCCTTTGTTACATCAGGGCCTGGGCCTGTTCCCGGATCTGCTCCAGGCGCTCGGCGACGGGTTCCCGATCGTTCACCCTGAGGTCCTGGCTGATCAGGTCCATCACCCCCAGCAAGTCTTCGTCCAACCGGTCCCGGTTCTCTTCCAGCAACGCCTGGCTACCCTCCGGGTATTCGGCCTGCAACAACTGGTTGATGAACCGGACCTCGGGCGGCTGGCTCTCCTGGATGATCTCCAACAAGATCTCGCTGATCTGTTGGAGCTTTTCGGCGCGTTCTGCCTGGTCGGTTCGCTCGGCTTTGTCCAGTTCGCCGGCGAGGACGCCCAGGAAGAGTTCGTCGATCTGGGGCAGATTGGCGCGGACCGCCGCCTCCAGGTCTTTTTCCTCCAGGATCTCTTCCAGGAACTGGAGCGCTTCGCCGGTGGCTTTTTCCATCTCGGCGTCGATCTCGGCCGTGATGCTCAAGATCGTCTCGCGCAGTTCTTTGAGGGTCTTGACCCTCTCCGCGTCGTCCGCCTCTTGAGCGGCTTCGATCCGCTCTGTCAATTGTTGGTAAAAGACGTAATCGATGGCCGGCCGGGCCACGGCGACCAGGGTCTCCACTTTGGTCTGCTCTTCCGCCAGGGCGGCCTCGACCAGTTTGTCCAGCAGGCCCTCGCGGGTGACCTCGCTGCCCAGGCTGCGGATCGCCTCTTCGCGGGCGGCGATCTCTTCCCCGGTGCTCGTCCACTCCAAGAGTTCGGTCCGCAGTGTGGCCAATTGCCGGGTGACGTCTATCTGGCCCTCGGCTTGGGCCATCTCCAGATTCATGGTGAGCAGTTGAAAGAACTCGTAGTCGATCTGGCCCTCGTTTTCTTGGACGATGGTCCGGCGGGCATCCTCGCTGGTGGTCTGCAGCAGCCGGTCGAGCAAGGCGGCTTTGGCCCGCTGGGCTTCCAGCATCTCCTTCGAGATCCCCTCGGCCTCCAGGATGGCCTCGATCATGCCCTCCAGTCGCAAAAAGTTCTGGGGGCGGAGCAGGTAGCCCTTGCGCTGCTCGGCGGGGAGGGACGACATCACCTGGTTGGTCAGCTCGCCGATGACCCGCTGCTGCTCCACCTCCGACGCGCCCAGTTCGGGGGGCATGTAGGTGAACAATAGCTCCTTCTCCGGGTCGTGGTAGACGAGGGGCGTGCTCAATCTCCCACCACTTCCACACTGGGGACAAATGGCGACGTTCAGGCGCCCGGAGAGCAGTAGCGACTTGGCCTCTGGCGTTTGGCCGACGTCGATGATGGTCGCGACCGGGGCCGCAAACTGGTTCTGACAGTTCGGGCAGGTTACAGGGACGGTTTGATACGCAGATGTGCTCAAGGTTCTAGTCCTTTCAGGCTGTTTGTCGGGTTGGGCCAAGGGCCTTGGCGACCAGGTCCCAGGCGTGGGTGACGATGGCAGCGTGGGCCTCCTCTTCGGTCAGGCCCGCGCCGAGGGCCACCAACCGGGCTTGCTCCTGGTCGATCATGTCCGACGGGGTGTGGGTATCGGTATTGACGACCAGCCGGGCGCCGCTCATCCGGGCCACGCGGGCCACGTGGCCGTTGGCCAGGCTGTGGCCGCCCCGCGAGGTGATCTCCAGGGCGACGCCGTTGGCCGCAGCCAGCTCTGCTTCCTCCTCGGTCACAAAGCCGGGGTGGGCCAGGATGTCCACCTGGGGACACTGGACGGCGGCGCGGTTGGTGCCGGGCCGCACCGGCTCCACGGGCGTCTCGCCGTGGACCACGACCAACCGGGCACCGAGACGCCGCGCCCGGCGGGCCAGCGGCGCGATCTGCTCCGGCGGCACGTGGGTGATCTCGACGCCAGGGATGAACTGCACGTCGAACCCCCGGGTTCCCTCGCGGAAAAAGCGGGCCAGTTGGGTCACCAACTCGTCCAGGTTGGAGGCGTCGGCGTGGTCGGTGATGGCCAGGGCCGCGTAGCCCAGCACCTCGACGCGGCGCAGCATTTCGCTGGGCAGCAGCACGCCGTCGCTGAAAAAAGAATGGGTGTGCAGGTCGATCCGTGCGTTTTCGTCCATAACAGGCCAAGTGTAGGCCAGAAGCCCTTATCTGTCAAATGGCGGGGGAGGGGTGGAGCTGGTCGAGCCAGGCAGTCAGGGCAAAGAGGTTGCCGGTGGCATCGTCGAGCAGGGCGGCCCGGCGGCGGGCGTTGTCCAGCATTCCGGCCCGGTGCTCGGCGGGGATGGACAGCGCCAGGCCGACCTGCCCGACGAGGGTGCCCACGTCGGCGGCGACGGTGGCCCAGGCTTCCATCACCGGCGTGCCGGGCAGGGCGCCCGCCTCGCCGACGCGGCCCACCAGGTCGACCACGCTCGGTCCCAACCGGGCCAGCCCTTGGGCGTCGTCGCGCCGGGCCAGCCGGTGTGCTAGCTGGAGCATGGCCCGCAGTGCCTCTTCCGCCGGCGCCGGGCCGAGTTGCAGGGCGAGGCCCAGGGCGTGCAGGTAGCCGCCAAGTGCGGCGTCGAGGCCGGTGCGCTCAAAGGCCCGGCGGGCGCCGGCCAACGATTCGTGGAACAACTGGGTCGCCTCGGCGGGGGTCAGGTCCGCCGACTCGAGCGGTTTCCCGGTCGCGTCAGACATCTTCTGCCTCCTGGGAGGCCTCGGGCGGCTCGCGGGGTGCCTGGAGGAAGAGTAGACTGGTCGCGAAACGCAGCAAGCTCAGGCTGCTCAGGGCCAGCCCCCAGCCCAGGCTGCCGGTCAGCAACAAGGCCGGCGCGGCATAGACGGCGGCAAAAAAGACATAGAGGACGTTGAGGCCCAGCACGAAGCCCCGATTGCCCCGCCGCTCCACCAGCAGGCGGCGCAGGGCAAAGACCATGACCGGGATTTCGGCCAGGGAGAATCCGCCAAAGACGACGCCCAGCAGGAGGGCCACGGTGGGATAGGGCAGCAGCACACTGAGGGTCTCGCTGGCGACGAGCCAGGCGGCGAGGGCGGTCAGCAGGGCGTTGCCCAGCAGGCCCCCGAGACCCGATAGAAGTAGATTCCGGCGAAAATCGCTCATTCCTCTTTGCTACCTGACATTTTTTCCCATTCTACCGCTCCTCAGAATGACGCGTTCAAAACCGAGGGCTGTCAAGATGATGGCTCATCTTCGCACCGCCAAGGCCAAGCCCGCAAAGTGTTCTTGTCTTTCCTTGTTTAT
Source organism: uncultured Anaerolineaceae bacterium (assembly GCA_964387775.1). Taxonomy (GTDB): domain Bacteria; phylum Chloroflexota; class Anaerolineae; order JAAYZQ01; family JAAYZQ01; genus CAYLZO01. Next base: position 9,169 of record CAYLZO010000016.1, on the reverse strand, counting down.
AGGAAAGTATATCGCTCCAAGCCCCGTCTCGGGGCGTTCGCCCCCGGGACGGGGGCTAGAGCCGCCGAAGGCGTTTTCTTGGCGTTCTTTGCGTCTGGGCGGTGAAGGATCTTGTGGATTATAGCCGCAAGCGGTGGGGATGTCAAAGGGGGCTTGCCATTTTGGGCCAGTTGGGATAAAATGGAGTTGCTAGGAAAAACACATGGCCAACGAAACGATCCTGGTGGTAGACGACGAACGAAACATCATCGAGCTGGCGCAGATGTACCTGGAGCAAGCCGGCTACCGGGTAGCGAGCGCGCAGGATGGGCAGGCGGCGCTGACCCAGGCCCGGCACCTGCGACCGGCCCTGGTCGTGCTAGACCTGATGTTGCCCGGCCTCGATGGCTGGGAGGTCTGCCGCCGGCTGCGGGCCGAGAGCGACGTGCCGGTCATCATGCTCACCGCCCGCAGCGACGACGTGGACCGCATCGTGGGCCTGGAGCTGGGCGCCGACGATTACGTGACCAAGCCCTTTAATCCCCGTGAGTTGGTGGCCCGCGTCCGGGCCGTATTGCGCCGCTATCAAAAGAGCGGCCGGCCGGAAATGGCAGTGACCGCCGGCGCCCTGACCGTGGACCCGGCCAGCCGGGAGGCTCACCTCGCTGGCCGGCCGCTCGACCTGCGCCCCAAAGAGTTCGACCTGCTGCTGGCCCTGGCCGAGCACCGGGGGTTGGTCCTGAGCCGCGACCAGTTGCTCGACCTGGTGTGGGGCTACGATTTCCCCGGCGGGACGCGGACCGTGGACCAGCACATTTCGCACCTGCGCGGCCACCTGGAGGGCGGTGACGTCGTCATCGAGACCCACCGGGGCATCGGCTACAAGTTGGTGGGATAGCGACGTGTTCAAGGGGTTGCAGGCCCGGCTGACGCTCTCTTACCTGGTCGTCATCGTCGTCTGCCTGGCGCTGGTCGGCCTGGCGGCGTGGGTCTTGTTGCGTGGCTACCAGAAGAACCTGGCCTGGAGCCGCCTGAATGACCAGAGCCTCTTCGTCGGGGTGCGGGTCAGCGAGCTGCTGGCGCGCGGGCAGTCGCCCCAGGAGGCGATCCGCCACGTGGCCCAGTCGGGCAAGGAGCGTACCGAGTCCTTTCCTTTGCTCTACCTGCTGGATGCCCAGGGCACGGTCATTGCCGGCAGCGACGACCGGCTGAACGGGCAGCGCTTCGAGCAGTTGGCCCTGCGCCAGGTGCCTACCCCCTCGTGGCCGGTCCGCGACGAGCGGCGACTGGCGGCCGATGGGCGTTTACTCTTTATCGCCCGGCCTTTGACCTCGCCTGGCGAGCCGAAACCGGGCCGTGTCCTGGTTCTGGCCCAGCCCTTCCAGGCCGTGCGCGGCGCGCTGGGAGACCTGCTGCCCCGGCTGGCGTGGGCCGGCGCCGTGGCCCTGGCCCTCTCGGTCGTGGTGGCGGGGCTGATGGCCTACTCCGTCGCCCGGCCCCTGGAGCGGATCGCCCAGGCGGCCGAAGAGATCGCCGCCGGTGGTTACGATCAGGAGCTGGACATCTCGGCACCGGCAGAGGTGGCCCGGCTGGCGACCAGCTTCAACAGCATGGCCCGCCGGGTCGAGGCGACGCTGCAGTCGCAGCGGGATTTTGTCGCCAACGTCTCCCACGACCTCAAGACGCCGCTGACCTCGATCCAGGGCTTTTCGCAGGCGTTGATGGATGGAACGGCCCGCGACGAGGAGGCCCGGCAGCGGGCGGCGGGCATCATCCACGAGGAGGCGGGCCGGATGCGCCGCCTGGTGGCCGACCTGCTCGACCTGGCCCAGTTGGAGGCCGGGCAGGTGGCGCTGGCCCGCGAGCCGGTGGACGTGAGAAAGGTCCTTCAGACCTGTGCCGACCGCTTTGCCTTGCAGTCCGAGCGCTCGGAGGTCAGCCTGGAGTTGGACGCGCCGGCCGAGCTCCCCGCCGTGATGGGCGACGCGGACCGGCTGGGGCAGGTGTTCGGCAACCTGGTGGACAATGCGCTCAAGCACGCGGCGCAGACAGGGGGGGGGCACGTGACACTGAGTGCCGAGTCGCGGGATGGCCGGGTCCTCTGTTCGGTCACAGACAATGGCCCCGGCATCCCGGCTGAGGAGCTGCCGCGCATCTTTGAGCGGTTTTACCAGGTGGACAAGTCGCGGAGCCGGCGGGGCAGTGGCTCGGGTTTAGGACTCGCCATCGTCCAAGAGATCGTGAGGGCCCACGGCGGGCAGGTCCGGGCCGAGAGCGTCGAGGGCCTGGGGACGCGGTTCACCGTAGAACTACCGGTGTAGAGGGGGAAAGCCCATGGAAGCGGATCGTCTCATCGTTGACGGAAACATTCTGTGTAAGGGGGTCCAGCAGGCCATTTCGCGCTCGGAAGAGCCGGTGTTGTGCTTGATCAAAGGCCATCGCATCACGTTTGTCGCCGTGAGCGGGCTGCGCCTGGTGATCTCGTGGACGACAAAGCTGCGCCAGCCGGCTGCTGAAAATCTCGTCTTTGTGATCCCCCCTCTGGTGGCCGAATTGCTGTCTTGTGAGGCCGTCTGCTCCCAGGTGGGCGTGCACTTTGGCCTTGGCCGGGGGCAAGCTTTTGCTCGCCTGACGGATCATCTGGGAAGCTACCAGATCCGCTGGCAGTCTGACGTGGCAGCCTTTCCCGCACCCGAGGCGTTCAGTCACCTCATGCAGATGCCCGAGGCGTTGGTCGAAGTGCCCCATCTCCGGTTCTCCGACGCCACACACCAGGCCGTCGCCCGGCTGGGAGAGATGGAGGCGGCGGAGCAGATCAGCCCCACCAAGTTGGCGATCCTTATCGACCTCGGCTTTGGACGCTTGCGGGTCGAGGGAGAAGAGATCGTCACCGCCGAGAGTCACCAGTACTACTTTGATCCCCGGCTGGTGATCCGCGCCCTGGAGTTTCTCAAGGAGAGCGTGCTAAAGGTCGGTATTACGCCGCTTCCCGTGGGGACTCGGGGGTACCTGTCCCTGGTGTCCGAGCGGGATGATTGGAGCGTACACTGTGCCCTGCTCTCCATCGGCATGGATACGCAAAAGCTCTATCCCTTGCCGCCGGGCCGCGATCGCTAGCAGGCTGTCGGAGAAAGAATCATGGGACGCAGATGCCACAGATTAACGCAGATAAAAAGGCAAAATCTGCGTGTATCTGCGTTGATCTGCGTCCTGACAGCAAGGGAAACCGACCTCTCCGACAAGCTGCTAGGGGCTTGCTGAATCTTGTATCTCACCACAGAGACGCAGAGAGCACAGAGAATCAAGGGGTCCTCATCTGAAATACTCTGTGCCCTCGGCGTCTCTGCGGTTTAGGAAGGGCCTTCACCAGCGGGCGGTGGCCCCCTCGATCATCCGGCCCAGATCCTCGAACGTACGCTCGATATTGGCCTGCGACAGCGGCCCGGCCACGATGGGCTCGACGGCTGCGGCGAAAGCGGCCGGATGCTGGCCGATGACCTCTTCCTCGGCGAACTGGTGGGCCAACCGCGACCATTGGTTGTCCAAAGCCTCCGCTCGGGCCGGCAAACTAAAACTGGGCGCTTGCAGATAGGCCTTGTGCATCTGATATTCGCGCCCGATTCCCTCGACGCTCTTGCGAATGGCGCTCAATCCGCTGCGGATGCCGTGCAACAAACCGATCAATCCGCCGACCGAGGCCAACCCCCGGTGGTACTCGTCGGTCTGGTGGTTGAGGGTCACCATTTCCTGCAAACCCCGCTCTATCCCGGGATCCGTGCTGGACGCAGGCTCGTCGAGGTTGTCCAGCACGTGGCGCGCGGCCCGGCGCAGGGCCAGATCCTCCCGGCGGGCCTGGTCGTCTAGCCGATCCAGCTCCGCCTGGAGCCGGGCGACGGCCATGCTTTCCAACTGCCACTCGTTCTGCAACTCGGCTTGGTGCTCCTCGATCTGGGTCCGTTTGCGCTCCCACGCTTGCCGGACCCGACGCAAGTCCTCGTTGATCTTTTCCAGCCGGCCGATGATGCGCTGTCGCTCCCGGTCGGCCCGGAAAATGGCCAAGAGGTGGCGGATGAAGCGCAGCCCCCTCGATTTCTGGCGGATCTCGTCGTTGAGCGCCGCCAATTGCGCTTCGAGTTCCCCCTTTTCGCGCTTGAGGCGCTCTTCCAGCGCGTCCAGCTCGGGATTGAGCTTGCGCAATTCGGCCAACTCGGCCTGGGCCTGTTGCAGCAGTTCGTCGGCGGCCTCCTGGCGCTGGGGCAGGTACTCGTCGCGGACCTTCTGGCGGCGGGCCTCGAGGTGCTCGCGCTCCTCGGGCAGCCGTGCGTCGATGGCCGATCCCAGGCTGGGCGCGATGGCGTCGAGGTGATCGGCGACGAGCTCGGTGAGCTCGTCCAACTTGGCGTCGTGCTGGGCCTTGAACTCGTCGAATTGGGCGTTGAACACCACTTGGATTTCGTCCAACTGTTTAATGACGGCTTGAATCTGCCGCCGCTGGCTGTCCAGGTATTGGAGTGTCCTGTCCGTGTTCATTCTCCTTGTCTCCTCCCCATCATCGCAGGCCCACGCCCCTCGACTGGCCCAGCCAGCGGCGCTTGGCCTGCCACACCATCTGTGATAGGGCCGTGGTTGGCGCCAGGTGCTCGTCGAGCTCGTGGAAATCGCCCCGCTCGTCCCAGTAGAGGGGGCAGGCGCCGCAGCACAGCTCGGCCAGGTCGCAGTCGCGGCAGCCGGGCGGCAGGAATTCTTTGCGGCGCCAATACTTGGCCGCCCGCCGGTTCCAAACGGTCTCGAAGGGCTCCTGAAGCAGGTTGCCCACCCCCTGCTCGAAACTGGAGCAGGGCAGCACACTGCCGTCGGGCGCGACGCTCAGCAGGCCGTCGGCCGCTGAGCAGGACTGGCTGCCCAGGCCGTGGGCCACCGGATTGAACAGGCAGAGCGGCACCGGCGAGTACCACACGAACCGCATCCCGTGCTCGTTGGCCCGCTCTTTCAGGGGCAGCACCAGGTCCCCGATCTCTTGATAGCCGATCTCCATGCTCCCCACCGCGTCGCCGGTGCGGATGACCATGTTCATGCTGAGATAGGGCTGCTCCATCTCGGCCAGGAAATCGACCAGGGCCAGCAGGTGGTCGCGGTTGTGGCTGTTGATGGTCGTGTTGGTGTGGACGTGGATGCCGGCGGCCTTCAAGTTGCGGACGCCCTGCACCGTCTGCCGCCAGGCGCCGGGCCGCCCGACGACGGCGTCGTGGATCTCGGGACTGGCGGCCTCCAGGCTGACCTGGGCCGAGTCGAGGCCGGCGGCGGCCAGTTTCTCGACATAACCGTTAGCCCCGCAGCGGACGCCGTTGGTGATGAGGTTGGTGCGCAGTCGCCGTCCCTTCGCATAGCCAATGAGGTCGGGCAAATCCGGGCGGAGGGTCGGCTCGCCGCCGGTGAAGGACACGGTGGGCACCCGGGCGTCGTCGACGATAACGTCGAGCACGTGCTCGACCTCGTCCGTCGTCATCTCGGGCACCTCGGGGCCGCGGTCGGGGGCGCTGGCGTAGCAGAAAGTGCAGCGGTTCTGGCAGCGGTAGGTGAGGGCGATCTCGGACAAGACCGGCAGCTCGCGGGCGTGGCTGCCAAAGGGGGTGCGGCGCACGGCGGGAGCGGCGCCCTCGCGGTCCTGGAGGACCAGGGCCAGGGACTGAAGCAGCCGCTCCAGGTCGGCGGCGACCTGGGCTTCGGGCACGCCGTACCGGGCGGCGGTCTCGTTCACAACGGCGGCGACGTCTGGCTCTTCTTGGGCATAGAGGGCGGTCAGCATCTCGGTGGCCGTGCGGTTCAGGTGGTGGATCTTGTTGGGACGCAGGATCAGAAGCTTGTCTTCCGGACGGATAAAGACAAAGTCCTGGGTACTGGTGATGAATTCGGTTGCAAAGCTCAAGTCCATCGTGTCCTTCTTCAGGCCGGGCCTCCCCCACCTACTGAGCCGATGTCAAGTCGCCGTTGCCCGAGCCGGTGGGACACCTTCGCCTGCTCTGGCTCGCTCAGGATTGTAGCACGACGGAGTGCCTCGTGTCAAAATGGCGCCGGCCAGGGCGGACAGCGGGCGGTCCGCGTGGTGGAAAAAACGCCGGTAGGCGGCGCACAGGTCGTTGCGTCCCGGCGTATCGCCGCCGGACAGCCGGTTCTTGGGGCAACCGCCGTTGCAGGCGAATCGGACGGGGCAGCGGCGGCATTCGGCCGGCAGCGCCTCCCCTTTGGCCCGTCCAAAGCGCTGCTGCGTCTCCGAAGCGACGAGGTCTCGCAGCGGCGTGTCCAGGACGTTGCCCAGCCGGTGCTCGGGTGTGACAAAGTGGTCGCAGGCGTAGAGGTCGCCGTTGTGCTCCAGGGCCAGGGCCGACCCGCAGGTCGGATCAAAGACGCAGAGGCCCGGCGGGCGGCCCAGCCAGGCGGCCAGGGCTGCGTCGAACATCTGCACCGAGACCCGGTCCACGTCGTGCTGAAGCCACTCGTCAAAGATCGTGGTCAGGAAGCGGCCATATTGCTCCGGCTCGACGCCTTGTCCGGCGGCTCCCTCGCGCTGGACCACGGGGATGAACTGGATAAACCTCCCCCCCGCCTCGTCCCGGAGAAAGCGGTAGACGTCCAGCGGGTGATCGGCGTTGGCGGCGTGCACGCAGGCCAGGACGTTGACGGCCACGCCGCGCCCTTGCAACAGCCCGAGACCGCGCATGGCCCGGTCGAAGGAGCCGCCCTCACCCCGGTCCCGGCGGTACGCATCATGCATAGCCCGGGGGCCGTCGAGACTCAGCCCCACCAAAAAGTCGTGGGTGCGCAGGAACGTGGCCCAGGCGTCGTCCAGCAGGGTGCCGTTGGTCTGGAGGGTGTTGACGAGGCGCGTGCCGGCGCGCTGGTGCCTTTTCTGCAATGCCAGCGCTTGCCGGAAAAAATCGAGGCCCATCAACAGCGGCTCGCCCCCCTGCCAGCCAAAGACGACCTCCGGCCCCGGCTGGGCCTCGATGTACTGCCGGGTAAAAGCCTCCAGCACGGCGTCGCTCATGCAAAAGCCGCTGCCGGGGTAGAGATCAACCTTTTCCAGGTAGTAACAGTAGTCGCAGGCCAGGTTGCAGACCGGTCCGCGCGGCTTGATCGTCACGTGGAAGGGCCGGGGCGCTGTGAGCGATGGAGACATGGCTATTTCCAGCCCCGCACGTTCTTTTCCATCTCGGCGTCCCAGCCGTCCAGCATCCGGGCCAGCCGGGCGGCCACCTCCGGCTCCGATTCGCTCAGGTCGTAGGACTCGTTGGGGTCGGTCTCCAGGTTAAAGAGGAAGGGCCCCTGCGACAGGCTGGCGTAGCCGCCGTTGTCGGTCAGGTGGCGGCGCAGATATTTCCACTTGCCGTGGCGGATGCCCACCAGGCGCTTGCCTTTGTAGTAGTAGAGGGTTTCGTGCAGCGACGCAGCCCTGCCCTGGAGCACGGGCAGCAGGTCCTGACCGTCCACGGCCCGGTCCTCGGGCGGGGCGATGCCGGCCGCGGCCAGGCACGCGACAAAGACGTCGAAATTCATGCTCAGGGCGTCGCTGGTGGTGCCGGCGGGGATGACGCTCGGCCAGCGCGCGATAAAGGGCACGCGAAAGCCCCCTTCGAGGGGCAGGTTCTTGCGCCCCCGGCTAAAGCCCGGGCTGCCCTCCCACCAGGGGCCGTTGTCACTGGTAAAGATGAGCAGCGTCTTGTCGTCCAGGCCGCGCTCCTGGAGGCTTCGAAGGATCTCGCCCACGCTCCAGTCGATCTCTTCTACCGTGTCGCCATAGAGGCCCGCCTGCGACCGGCCCCGAAATTCGTCCGAGGCGTGGAGGGGCACGTGGGGGAAGGGTTGGGCGTAGTACAAAAAGAAGGGGCGGCCCTGATTGTCGCCGATGAAGGCCAGCGCTTCTCGGGTCAGGTGCTGGGTCAGCAGATTCTGGTCCACGGGCGGCTCGAGCTCGATCTTTTCGTTGCGATAGATGGCGTAGGGCTCGTGGTTGTTGCTATAGTAGGCGCCGTAAAAGAGGTCAAAGCCGTTCTCGCGGGGCAGGTGGGGCGAGCGGTCGCCCAGGTGCCACTTGCCCAGGAGGGCGGTCCGGTAGCCGCGCCGGCCCAGCAGCTCCGGCAGGAGCACTTCGTCCTGGGGGATGCCGCGCACGCCGTTGGGGTAGACGCCGCCCAGGCGAAAGACGACGTCCATGAAGGAGCCGGCCGGGTAGAGGGGCACGGCGATGTGGCTGCGGATGGCGTACCGCCCGGTGAGCAGGCTGGCCCGCGAGGGTGAGCAGAGGGGCGCGCCCGAGTAAAAGTTGGTCAGGCGCATCCCCTCGGCCGCCATGCGGTCCAGGTTGGGCGTGCGGATGGCGTGCGAGCCGTAGCTGCCCAGATCGCCGTAGCCCAGGTCGTCGGTGGCGACGACGACCAGGTTGGGCAGCTCGGCGGGGTTTTCGGCGGGCTGCACGCTGGCCAGCAGCGTCTCGCTGCGGGCCACGTCGTAGTCCCGGCCCAGGGCGTCGGCCGCCAGCCGGTAGCTGACGCCGCCCAGGACGAGCGCCCCGCCCACGGCTGCGGACCTTTTCAAGAGGGTCCGGCGGCTGAATTTCCGCTGTGTCTGATCTGCCATGCTCGACGTTTCTAGCCGGTACGTCCCGGTGCGATTGCTCTGCGCGCCCGGCGATAGAGCCGGATCAGGTCGTCCTGGATCTGCTGCTGGGTCATGGCCTGCCGGGCGTCGCCCTTGAGCGAGAGCCGGCCCGTCATCGCCGCGCGCAGGGCGTTGATCCGGCCGCTGAGCATCCCGTCGAGCAGGTCCGCCCCTGCCGCCAGCCGCACTTCGGCCGGGGAGGGCGGGGGACCCAGGCTGCCAGCCACCACTCGGTCGCGGAAGATCATGTGGAATTCCAGGTCGGGATCGCTCAGCTCGTAATGAACCGTCAGGTCCCGGCCCTCGGCAAAAGTTTGCAGTGCCGGGTCGGTCGCGGCCAGGTCGAGGAAGGCGCGCAGTACCTGTTCTTGCTCGGGATGGGTCAGCGTGCCGGCCGGCTCCGGCTCGGCGGGCTGCATTTCGCGCCTGCGGCGGAGGCGGCGCAGCCGGGCCAGCGCCTGGCCGAGCCGCGAGCTGGCGGGACGGCTCGGGGCCGTGGGCGGCTGCGGCTCGGGCTTGACCTCGGAACGGCGCC
>CAYLZO010000015.1:0-39824 GCA_964387775.1 uncultured Anaerolineaceae bacterium | reverse complement strand
GCTTCTTCTCCAAACACTGAACTGAATCGGCAAAAGACCAGGTAGCCTATCACGAGAATACCCAGACAAGTGACAAAGGTCCGCAGAAAAAAGTCCGCCCCGGTAAAGTTCCCCCGGTAGAGCACATCTCGGTAGGAAGCCACCAGCGAGGCCATCGGGTTGAGGCGTCGCAGCCAAAGCTGAATGTCCACGGTCATGCCCAGGATCACCTTGCTCTCGGGCAAAATGTCGATGGGATAAAAAATGGGCGTCAAGAAAAACCAGGCCTGCATCACGATTTCCAAAATGTGCTGGGTATCCCGGTAAAAGACGTTGGCCGTCGTCAGGATCAGGGCCATCCCCGCGACAAACATCACCTGGGCCAGGATGATGAGGGGCAGCATGAGCACCGCCGCCGTCAGGGGAATGCCAAAGGCCAGGACTAGGGCAAAGAGCACGATCAAGGCGATGAAAAAATTGATCAGGTTCGAGAGCACTTCACTGATGGGCAGGATCTCTCGCGGAAAATAGACCTTTTTGATCAACGGCGCGTTGTTGACGATGGACCCAGTTCCACCCAACAGGGATCCGGACAGAAACGTCCAGGGCAAAAAGCCACACATGAAAAAGACCGGATAGTTCTCCTGGCTGCCGCTGGGAATCATCAGCGTAAAGACGACGGTGAATACGACCGTCATCAACAACGGGTTCAGCAAAGACCACAACACACCCAGGATCGAGTTCTTGTAACGAACCTTCAGATCCCGGATGACGAGGTTGCGGATCAGTTCCCGATAGTCGTAGAGCTCTGCGAATCTTGCGATCATGTCTCCCACACCAAGCCCGGCATTATAGCACGCCCGGCTACTTGTGGCAAACCGAGCCGTAGGCTTGCAAGATCGTCGCCGAAGCGCGATCCCAGCCATAGGCCTGCAGCGCCTCTTCCCGGAGAGCCCGGCGACGAGTCTCCCGCTGGGGATCGGACAGCGCGCGCAGTAGGGCCTCGGCCAAGGAGTCCGGGTCACCCGGCTCGGCATAGATGCCCTGATCGCCCAGGTACTCGCGGCTGACCGGCGTCGCAAAGGCCACCGTGGGCAGCCCCATGGCCATGTAGTTCAAGATCTTGCCACTGCCCTCCGTGGCCGAGAGCTTGGGGGCCACGGCCACGTCGCCCAGCGCCAAAAAGTCGCGGGCCTGTGGATAAGGGACTTTGCCGGTGAAGGTCACCCGGCCGCGGAGGCCGAGTTGATGGGCCATCGCTCGATAATGGTTCACGGCCGGGAAGCCCATGATCAAGAAATGCACGTCGTCGCGGGCATCGCATACCCGAGCGGCGGCCTGGAGCAGGACGTCGGTGCCCTGGTAATCGGCCAAGAGGCCCAAATAAACGACGACCTTGCGTCCTTGAGGGATGCCCAACGACGCCCGCCTGGCGGCCAGGGCTGCTTTCTCGCCTGTTTCAACTGGGAAAAACACTTCCCCGTCCACACAGTCGGCCATCGCCGTCACGCGCTGCGGAGAACAGCCAAACTCCTTGACCAGCAGGCGCTTGGCATTGTGTGAACTGGTGAGGATAGCCGGTGCGAGGCGGTCGATCCGCTCCTCCAACCAGCGCAGGGGTCGATAGAAAATACTATCGCGGTGCAAAAAGTTGTGGTCCAACATCTCGCCGGTCAGGCTGCCCTGAAAGTCAAAGACCAGGGGGATGCCCAGCAGCTTGCCGACGACCAGGCCGATGAGCGCCCCCTCGTGCATGTGGGCGTGGATGACGTCGGGTTGCCGCCGCAGGGCGGTCTTTAGCACCGTCCAGAAGAGCAAGGCGTCAAACGCAATCTTGTGCGGCGAAGAGCCCACCTCATAGTGCTCGCGAAAGGGGACGCTGGCCGTGCGACGGATAGTCAGGCCGGGCACGTCCTGGCCATTGCGATAGGTGCAGATCGTGACGTCGTTGCCCAGCCCTTGCAGTTCCTTTGCCTCCTCCAGAATGCGGACCGAGCAGCCATAATCGGAAAAGAAGGAGGTGGGGGCGATCATCAAAACGCTATACGGTTCTTGGTTTGTACCTTTGCCATCCAAGATAGACGCTTCCAACCCTGTCTGTACGGCTCGCAAAAAAGGATACCCCGCGCGCTCACGGGGTACGCAGCGCCGATTGTACCCCATCTGTCATGGAAATGCAAGGTGGGTGCGACCCCTCGTTGGCGCCAGGGCTGCCCTCGCTCAGCCTGCCAGAGCCAGGGCCAGGACCATGAATTGGAACAGCGCCTGAAAGACTGCGCCAGCGGCCGTCGGCAAGAACGATTTTAGCCGGAACAGCCGTTGCACCAGCATAGCCGTCAGCATCACCGACCAGATCACGGCGGCCAGGCCGGCCATCGCGGCCAGAAAGGGGACGCCGGCCGCGACGAGCATCGCCATCGGCAAGGCCAGCAGGGCGCGGGGCACCTGGACCATGGGATAGAGCAGCAGGGACTCCCGGAACTCGACGTGGGCCGGAAAGACCTCGGCCAGGGCGTAGAGGTAGAGTGCGCCGAGCAGCCACTCCAGCTCGCACAGGCCGATCACAACAAAGGGCAACCACCAGGCACCCCCCTGAAGGAGCAGCAATAACCCCTGCACCACCACCAGGCCCGCCGGGACGGCAGCCATGGCCTGGGCCGAGATCGAGAGCGGCCAGCCCACCTCACGGGCCTCGTGGACGAGGTCGGCTACGGTTCTGCCCGGTTCGAGGACCAGGTGGGCGGGCAGGGAAAAGAAATCCTCGTCAAAGGGGGCCTCAGGGGCCGCCCGCCGCACTTTTTCGTAGAGCTTGCGCACCAGCGGCCCAAAATCGCGGATGGCGGACCCAAAGACCAGGCCCGGCTCAAGGCCGGCGCCCAGGCAGAGGCTCACCAGCCGGGGCCAGGGCGACCAGCGCGCCCAGGTGCCCTGGACCAACACCAGCCGGCGCCCCGGCTTTTCGAAGGAGAGGATGCGGACCGCCGTGACCGCCGGCCAGGGGACGACGTACCAGCCGGTGAGCCGGCGCACGGCCAGACCGTCGTCGGTCAAGCCCAGGTTGGGCAGGAAGGCGTAGATCAAGGCCAGGGAACCGGCCGTCAGCAGCAGGCTGAGGTGGGCCGTGGCAAAGGGGCGCAGCAGGTAGGGCACGACGTTCGCCTCCGCGGCCAGCAGCCGGGCCAGGCCGACCCAGGCCAGCCCCCAGCGGACCAGCGCCGCCGAGGCCAGCAGGACAGCCAAGGCAAAGCGCGCCAACGCGACGCTGCGCGGGTAGCGGAGGACGTAGGTTGGCTGCTCCTCCCTGGAGAGTTTACGCATCGGTCTCTTTTTCCCGCTCGGGTCGGCGGAACCGGCCCCGAAACTCGTCGGCCGGGTAGCGGTGCTCGTTGGTCTGGAGCTTGGTCAACACCGCCGCGCTGACGTCCAGGTCGAGGGCGTTGCTCAGGCTGAGGCAATAGATGACGACGTCGGCCACCTCGTCGAGGAGGGCGGCACGTTCGCCGGGATCGTCCATCGCCGCCCAGGCTTCGTCGGCCGTGAGCCACTGGAAGCGCTCCATCAGCTCGGCGGCCTCGATGGCGATGGACATGCTCAGGTTCTTGGGCGAGTGGAAGGGCTGCCAGTCGCGGGCGTCCACGAAATCGGCCACAGCCCGGCGCAGCGCGCCGATGGTGGTCTGGGCGTCTGTGTGCATGAAAAAGCTCCTGCCAACAATGTGCCGGTATTGTACTGGAAGAGGGGACGCGTGTCAAGCGTAGGGCAAATTGGCAATTTGCCCTACGGGCTCGGATCGTCCCAAAGGGGGAGTTGGTGAGGCGGTCGCTTGCCGTCGAGCAGGACGTAGGGCGCGGCCCGCTCGGCCACGGCGCCGGCCTTGCCCAGGTCGCCCAGGTCGCGGAGGGGGCCCTGGCGGCGCCACCGCACCAGCCGCCCGGCCGAGACCGGGCCGATGCCGGGCACGCGCAGCAGCTCCTCGCGGGAGGCGCGATTGACCTCCACCGGGAAGATCTCGGGGTGGGCCTGGGCGTAGGTCAACTTGGGGTCGGCCCGGCGGGGCAGGTTGCCGTCCGGGTCAAAGATCAAGTCGTCGAAGCCAAAGCCGTAGAAGCGCAGCAGCCAGTCGGCCTGGTAGAGGCGATGCTCGCGCCAGGCGGGGGTGGGCGAGCGCCCGTCGAGGGGCGTGCCGGGCACCGGCTGGAAGGCGCTAAAGTAGGCGCGGCGCAGGTCCAGGTCGCGGTAGAGGATGGCCGTGGTGCCCAGGATCTCGCGGTCGGGCTCGCCGGCGGCGCCGACGACGAACTGGGTGGTCTGCCCGGCCGGGGCCAGGCGACCGCCGCTGGCGTCGATGAGCTTTTTGGCCAGGCGCATCGGCCCGGTCAGCTCCCGGAAATAGTCCTTGCGCGGGGCGATGGCCGCCAGCCGCTCGGCGCTGGGCGCTTCGAGGTTGACCGAGACGCGGTGGGCCAGTTGCACTGCCCGCTCGATGTGCGCTTCGGAGACGCCGGGCAGCAGCTTGAGGTGGACGTAGCCCTCGAACCGGTAGCGGCCGCGGACCAGCTCCACGCAGTCGATCATCTGGTCCATGGTCCGGCCGGCGCTGCCGCACAACCCGGAGCTGAGAAAGAGGCCGTCCACCAGGTCGGCGCGGACGAAGCGGTCGAAAGCGCGGGCCAGCTCCTCAGGGGTAAATCGGGTGCGGGGCACGTCGCGGCTGGCGCGAACGGCGCAGTAGTAGCAATTCTTTTCGCAGACGTTGGTCATCAGCACCTTGAGGACGCGCACGGCCTGGCCGTTGGGCAGGGCGGCGGGATAGATCCAGCGGCCCAGGTCGTCGCGGGTGCGCGTCGCCGCGCCGCAGGCGTTGCACAGGTCGTACTGGGCCGATTCGCCCAGCGTCTGGATTTTCTGCAAGACGTCCATCGACTACCCTCCAATAGACCAGACCTGACAGGTTGTCCGCAGGACAACCTGTCAGGTCTCATTATAGCACAAATGTTCCCCTTGTCAATTCGTGCGGGCACAGGTTTGACAAATGGTGACGAGCAATGTAGAATGACGCGGCTTTAGACTCTGGAGGAAGCATGCTCTATCGCGAACGGGCCAGCGTCCTGGCGACCCTGGTCGTCCTGGGCCTGATCCTGGCCGCTCTTTTGGAATTTCCAACCTGGAGCACCAGCCTGACGGTGCTCGGCTCGCCATTGACGGTGCGCATCACGCAGACGGCCTTGATGGCCCTGCTGCTGGTGGGCATCACCTGCGCCGGCACCGACTCCATCGTACGCTCCCACCCCACGGCGCGCCGCATCGAGGCCCGCTTCAGCTTTGTCACGTGGACGCTGCCGGCGCTGACGGTGCTGCTGGCCGCCGTCCTGCTTCCCCAGGCGCCGACCCAGCTCTACCGGCTGGCCGGTTACGTGCTCACCGGCCTCATCCTCATTCTGGTCATCAGCGCCGAATACTACACTGTGGACCCCGCCGGCCGGCTCTACCTGGCCGCCCGGCTGAGCCTCAACGCCTGGGCCTACTTGCTGGCCCTGGTGATCTTTGTGCTGATCTATTCGGCCAAGGCCCGCAGCTTGATCTCGGCCACGGCCGTGACGGGGGTCAGCACCCTACTGGCCCTAGAGTTTCTGCGTAGCGCCGGCCGGGGTTTCCGCCGGACGGCCCTCTACGCCCTGATTGCGGGGTTGAGCACGGGCGAGATCATCTGGGCCATGAACTACTGGCGCATCAGCGGCATCACGGGCGGCCTGATCCTGCTGCTGGGCTTCTATGTCTTTACCGGCCTGGCCAACCAGCAGCTCCAAGGGCGCCTCAACCGGCGGGTGCTGGTCGAGTACGCCCTGGTGGCCCTGGTCGGATTGGCCGTCTTGCTCCAGTTTGGTCCGTAGAGGCAAAGACTGGTCGACTGGCCAATAAAAGACTGCCCAGTTGGCCAGTTCGTTTCGCGTGAGCGCGTGCTATACTGGGGGCCACACGACGAGGCCGATTTGACAGGATCTTCAAGATCATTTAGAATGTGGCCCATCTTGGGAAAGGAGGCGCACTGGATGTTCTACAACATGCACATGATCCGCAAGAATCCCGTTGGCACTGACGCTGGTCAGCCTTGCCGTAGTGCGCCCATACACCATTAGTTATCGTTAACTAAGACCGTGGGGCACTACACCCCACGGCCTTTTTTTGTTTGTCCGGACGCGCTGCGTCCACGAGCCGTGGGGAATAGCCAGCCCCACGGCTTTTTTCTTTGCCGTTACGCTCCGGATGTTCCATCCGTCGCCAGCGGCACATCGCGAAAGGAGGTCCATCATGGCCCAACTGGTCGCCCAAATGCGGGCATCGTACGGTTTCATCGAACGGAACTTTAACCTGGTCCGGCGCTACTGGGGCTGGGAGGTCGTCTGGCTGGCATACAGCATCGCCAACGCCCTGGCCATCACCTTCATCGGCGCCGGCATGGAGGCCATCAGCGGCCAAGCGGTGGACACCGACTACCTGATCTCGTTCCTGTTAGCCGGAACGCTCATCTGGCACTTTTTGTCCATCGTGTTCGACGCCATCAGCGAGGTCATCGCCTGGGAGCGCTGGGAGGGGACCATCGAGTACACGTTCATGGCCCCGGTGCCGCGCATCACGCACATGATGGGCCAGACGGCCTTTTCGCTGGTCTACGGCCTGCTGCACACGGTGCTGATCCTGGCCGTCGTGGCGATGTTCTTCCGGCTGGACCTGAGCGGCGCCAACTTTGGCGGAAGCCTGCTGGTGCTGCTGGCCGGCAGCCTGTCGTTCATCGGCTTGGGCATCGTAGCTTCGATCATGCCCCTGCTCTTCCCGGAGCGGGGCGCGCAGATGACCCACGTCATCCAGGCCACGCTGCTGCTGGTCTCGGGCGTCTACTACCCGGTGAGCGTGTTGCCCGGCTGGATGCAGTCGGTGGCCAAGCTCTCGCCGGCCACCTACGTGCTGGAGGGGGTGCGGGCCGGGCTGCTGGCCGGGGCGCCCACGGCCGAGCTGACGGGTTACGTCTGGCCGCTGTTGGCCATGGGGGTGGTATTCGTCCCCGTGGGCGTGTTCGTCTTTGGCCTGGCCGAGCGCTACGCCAAACGAACGGGCAAATTGAAACGAAACGGATAGGGGAAGGGGTCGGTAGGGCGCCTTCCCCGACACAGAAGGACGGAAGGAGCCCGCGATGTTTATCTTTGACGTGGGACAAAACAACGAGGCACCCGCCCTGCATCAGCTCCTTCGTGACTGGTGGGCGGACCTTTGGACGCGGCTCCGAGGCGATGCCGAGCCGAGAGCCGTTATTGACGAGACAACGGACGGCCGGGAACGCCCGGAGAGCTTAATCCTGTAAGGTAGGAGAGACTGATGAGCATGATCGAGCGTTTCTACGACGCCAACGCCGAGCGGGAGTGGGCGCGCCTGACCTTAGAGCGCGAGCCGCACCGCTGGCTGGAGTTCCGGGTGGCGATGCATCTGCTGGACAAGTATCTACCGCCCGCTCCCGCCCGCGTCCTCGACGTGGGCGGCGGTCCGGGGCGTTACGCCCTCGCCCTGGCGGAGCGGGGCTATCGCGTGACCCTGTTCGATCTGTCGGGCGAGTCGTTGGCCCTGGCGCGCCGAAACGTCGCCGAGGCCGGCGTCGCCGACCGGATAGAGGCATACGAGCACGGCTGCGCCACCGACCTGAGCCGCTTCCCCGACGGCAGCTTTGACGCGGTGCTGGTCATGGGGCCGCTCTACCACCTGGTCGACGAGGCCGACCGGCTGGCGGCCGTGGGCGAGAGCCTGCGCGTGCTCCGAGGTCCTGAGCCTGTCGAAGGGCGGGCGGGCGGCGTCGTCGCGGCGGCGATCATCAATCACCTGGGCGTGGCCCGCAGCGCTGCGACGGAGCTGGTCGAATGGCTGGGCACGCCCGACGCGCTGAGCATCGTGCGTAGCTACGTCAACCAGGCGCCACCGGACGAGAACCCACAGGCCTTCACCGCTGCCTACTTTGCCCATCCGCTGGAGCTTCGGGGCTGGTACGAAGCGGCCGGCGCCGAGACGCTTACGCTGGCGGCGCAAGAGGGCGTGGCCGGCGGCCTGCGCGACGCCTGCCGCTCGCTGGTCGAGCATCGGGCCGCCTGGCAGAACTTTGTGCAGATCGTCCTGGACACGTGCGAAGACCCGACCATCGTCGGCGGGAGCGAACACACACTCTACGTGGGGAGGAAAACCGCATCATGATCATCGTCGAAGGCGTGCGCCGCTACTTGCGCCGGCTGCGGAGCTTTAGCTTTAACGCCCGGCTCTACCTGTTGAGCACCATCGTCACCGGCCTGAGCTTTAGCATCTATATGCTCATCTTTAACCTCTACATCGACGCCAGCGGCTACTCGCGCGGCTTTCTGGGCGAACTCCAGTCGATGCCGCACCTCATCGCCCTCTTTGGGGCGCTGCCGGCCGGCGTGCTCGTCGACCACATCGGCCGCAAGCGGGCGCTGCTGCTGGCCAGCGGGGGCTGGACCCTGGCCTACGTGGGCATCGTCCTGGCCCCCGGCCAGGGGTGGCTGCGTCTGGCCATGATCACCTTCGGCCTGGCCCAGTCGCTGCGCATGGTCAGCGTCGCGCCGTTCATGATGGAAAACTCGACGGACGACGAGCGGGACGCCCTCTTTAGCGCCAGCTTTGGGCTGCAAACGCTGGTCGGCTTCCTGGGCACGTTCGTCGGCGGCTACCTGCCGACCCTCTTTGGCGGTGCCCTGGACGTGCACATCGAGAGCGCGCCGGCCTACGCCGGGACCCTGGCCGTCACGGCGGCGCTCTCGGCGCTGGGCATCATCCCCGTGTTCCTCATCGACGAGGGGGAGCGCCCGGTCGACGCCGAGGTGCGCTCCATCTGGCCCTGGCGCAACGTGAGTGACCTGGGCCTGGCCGGGCGCATCTTTTTGCCCAACATCATCATCTCGATGGGGGCCGCGATCCTGATCCCGTACATGAACCTCTTTTTCAAGGAGACCTTTCCCATCTCGGACGCGGTCCTGGGCACCATCTTTTCGGTGTCGTCGGTCATCACCGGCGTGGCGACGCTGGCCTCGCCGCTGCTGGCCGACCGCTGGGGCCGCATCCGGTCGCTGGTTTTGACCCAGTTGACGTCGATCCCGTTCCTGCTGCTCATCGGCTTTTCGGGCGCCTTTTGGATGGCGTCGCTGGCCTTCTGGGTGCGGGCGGCGCTGATGAACATGGGCAACCCGCTCTACAGCGCCTTTGCCATGGAGCAGGTCCGCGAGCGCGAGCGAGCCACCATCAGCGGCCTGATGGGCATGAGCTGGAACATCGGCTGGACGCTGGGGCCGTTCGTCAGCGGCTACATGCAGGAAAATCCGGCCATCGGCTGGCAGCCGATCTTTGTCGCCACTTGCACGCTCTACGTCCTGGCCTCGGTCCTGGAGAAGGTCTTTTTCCAAAAGGTCGACGACCGGCAGCGGCGGGCGGCGTTTCTCAAGCGGGCGGGCGTGACCGACCTGAGTGCGGGGCAAACGCAGTGATGGAGGGGAAACGAGCAGGTTACGGCTTGTCGAGCACGTCGTCGTGCTGGCCGACGTTGCGCATGATGAGCAAGTCACCCTCGCGCTGGTAGGTCATGCGATGGTGATAGTCCACGCGGGCTTCAAAGACGTCGTCGGTACCCTTCACCCGCTTGGCGCGGAGGCCGGGGTGTCGGAAATCTTTGTCCAGCAACCTGAGCGCCTTGAGCACCTTGGCCTGGATGTGAGGAGGCAGTTTGAGGAACGCCTTGTTGAAGCGCTTGCTACGACGAATGGGCATCTTGCATCTACTGCTCGGCCGCCTGGCGACGGAGGTCGGCGATCATGTCTTCCATCGTCTCGAATTCGTCGTAGCGCCCCAGTCGCAGGTCCTCGTCAGCTTCGCGCTCGGCGGCCTGCCACTCGGGGGTCCAGTACCAGTCCTGGTCGCGGTCGATCAGCTTTTGGGGGCGCAAGACCAATTCCTGGTCGCGCACCTGGACGGCCAGCAGATCGCCCTCGTCCAGATGCAGATCCTCGCGGATCGACTTGGGGAGCGTGATTTGAAATTTCTTACGAATCTGAACCCATTCCATGCCGTCGTCCTTTCTGACTGTCGGAAAGTCTGGCAGCATCATAGCACAGGGCGCTTTGCCTGTCAAACAGGCAGTTAAGGAGAAAGATCATGACGAACGACATTCACATTCGAACCTACCGCCCCGGGGACCTGCCGGCCCTGGTGACGTTGTTCAACGAGGCGGACGAGGTAGACCAGTTGGAGCGGGCGACGACGCTCGAAGCGCAGAAACACCAGATGACGTGGCCCGGCTACCAACCCGAGACCGACTGCTTCCTGGCCTGGCAAGGGGATACCTTGGCCGGCTATGCCGACTTTTTCTTACGCAAGGGAGAGCCGGATGGCGAGAGCATCTTTTACGCCTGGGGGCTGGTCCATCCTGCCTGGCGGCGCCAGGGGCTGGGCCGCCGCCTGCTGGAGACGGTCTATCGCCGGGCCGGGGAGCGCCTGGACGAGGTCGAGGCGGGGCCGGTTCACTTCCACTGCAGCACCCGCGACGTCGAGGCGGATCGCCAGGCCCTGTTCGAGAGCTTTGGCCTGGAGCCGGTGCGCTACTTTGTGAACATGGCCCGGCCCATCGACAACGGCCTGCCGCCGGCCGAGATGCCGGCCGGCTACCGGCTGCGACCCTTTGACCCCGCCCGCGACGTCGAGACCGTCTGGCGGGTGGACAACCTGGCCTTCCTGGATCACTGGGGCTTTGCCGGCTTTCCGCTGGACGAGTTCGAGCACTGGATCGAGCAGCCCCATTTTCGCCCCAAGCTCTGGCTGCTGGCCGAGGAGGAGGCCACGGGGGAGGTGGTGGGCCTGGGCCTGAACAAGATCGACCCCCACTGGATCGCCCAGACCGGCCGCCAGGAGGGCTACGTGGACACCCTGGCCGTGCTCCGCGAGCACCGCAACAAGGGGCTGGGCACGGCGTTGCTGGTCCACAGCCTGCACGCCCTCCGCGACGAGGGCATGGCCTGGGCCCACCTGGGCGCCGACGCCGAGAACCTGACCGGCGCGGTGCGCATCTACGAGCGGGTGGGCTTTGAGGTGCGCAGGACGAGCATCGTCTACCGAAAGGTGATGAGAGAAGGATGACCAGCGTGAGGGAGAGAGGCTGGCGCTACTGGCGCAACCTGGGCTGTTTCGTGGTAGTTCTGCTCGCGCTCGCCGCCGTGGGCCTGGCGGTGGGGGTGTCGTGGATGCAGGCGAACGCCTTCCTGCACCCCCACCGCCGCTACGCGGCCGAGACGCCCGCCGACCGGGGTCTGGCCTACCGCGACGTGGCCTTTTCCACATCCGACGGGCTGACGCTGCGCGGCTGGTACATCCCTTCGGAGAACGGCGCGGCCGTCATCGTCGGGCACGGCTTTGGCGCCTACCGGCGGCTGGACCCGGCCGAGGTGCTGGTCCGCCATGGTTATGGCGTGCTGACCTTCGACTGGCGCGCCCACGGCGAGAGCGACGGCGACCTGTGCACCCTGGGCTACCACGAGGTCCGCGACGTCGAGGGGGCGCTGGCCTGGCTCCAGGCCCAGCCCGATGTCGACCCCGGGCGCATCGGCGTGTTGGGCGAGTCGATGGGCGCCGTGACCGCCATCCGCGCGGCGGCGCGCCTGCCCGAGCTCCAGGCCGTGGTCGCCGCCAGCCCCTATCCGACGCTGGACGAGGGGATGCGCAACGTATGGCGCGGCACCGGGCTGCCCGACTTTCCTTTCGTGCCGCTGCAAACCCTGTTTGGCCGCTGGCAGACCGGGCTCGACCTGGCCGACCTGGAGCCCCTGGACGACGTGGCGGCCATCAGCCCGCGCCCGATCCTGATCCTGGCCGGCGGGCAAGATCCGATCACCGGGCCGGACGCCGGACCGCGCTACTATGCCGCCGCCGGCGAGCCGAAGGCGCTCTGGTTCGAGCCGGAGCTGGGCCACCTGAGCTTTTTGCAGGTCTACCCCGCCGAGTACGAGCGGCGCGTGGTGGGCTTTTTCGACGCGGCGCTGTTGGGCAGGTGAAGGATGGACCATCAATTCATACCAGGGCTGGACCTCAGCCAGATTTTTTATGAGGAAGCGGTCCGGCCGATTTTGACGAGGCACTTTTCCAACCTGGCCCATTCGGCGGCGCTGCTGGGGCTGGGCTCCGAGGTCCTGGGCTACGACACGGCCCAATCGACGGACCACGACTGGGGACCGAGGCTGATGTTGTTCCTCACCCCGGCGGGCCACGAATCGCACGCCGGCGAAATCGACCGGGCGCTGGGCGCGGCGCTTCCGTTCGAGATCCGCGGCTATCCTACGAATTTTGGGCGCCACGAGGATGGCGCCGCGCGGATGGCCGCCACCGACAGCCGGCCCATCAACCATGGCGTGATGCTGCTCACGGTCGAGTGCTTTTTCCCGCACGTGCTGAACTTTGACCCGACCGATGAGATCCGGCCCGTGGACTGGCTGAGCGTGCCAGAGAATCACCTGTTGATGGTCACGGCAGGGCGCGTATTCCATGACGGCCTGGGCCAACTGGAGCCGATCCGCGCCCGGCTGCGCTACTATCCGCACGACGTGTGGCTCTATCTGCTGGCCGCCCAGTGGCGGCGGATCGGCCAGGAAGAGGCGTTTCTGGGTCGCTGCGGCCAGGTCGGCGACGACCTGGGCTCGCGGCTGGTCGCGGCGCGGCTGGTCCGCGACCTGATGCGCCTCTGCTTCCTGATGGAGCGGCGCTACGCGCCCTACATCAAGTGGCTGGGGACCGCCTTTGCCCGACTGGACTGCGCCGAAGCGCTGTTGCCCATCTTGACGCGGGTGCTGGCGGCCGACACGTGGCAGGGGCGGGAAGAGCACCTGACCACTACCTACGAGTTCGTCGCCCGGAAACACAATAGCCTGGGCATCACCGCGCCCTTGCCGGCGCGGGTATCCCAGTTTCACGCCCGGCCCTTCCAGGTGATCCACGCCGACCGGTTTGTCGAGGCCATCCGCCAGGAGATCACCAGCGAAGAAATTCTGGCGCTGCCGGAGCACCTGGGGGCGGTGGACCAGTTTCTCGATTCGACCGATGCCCTGAGACACCTGGGCCAGTTCAAGGCCGTGCTGGAGGAATGAGACGCGTGCTTCACAGAATGACACAGACCGAATACGACCCAGTCCGCGCCCTGTTCGCGGGACTGCGTTATCAACTGAGCACCACCGCCGTGCTCGCCGGCGCGAGTCCCGGCGCCGTCTGGGCCGACGACCCGGACCAGCCGAGAACGGCCTTCCTGGCCTCGCCGGAGGGCTGCTTCCTGGCCGGCGAGACGGCGAATGAGGCTGTCAACCAGGCGCTGAACGAGCTGATCGTGGGCGACATCCTGGCGCGGCACGAGGCCATCGTCCTGATCTGGCATCCAGACACCTGGCGGCCCGCGCTCGACGGGGTGCTGGCGGGCTGCCGAGCCATCGAGGAGCGGCGGATGCACTACCGGCTGGACCGGCTCCGCGTGGACTGGCCGTCGGCTGTGCCGTCCGGCTTTGCCGTCGAGCCCATCGACGCTGACCTGCTGCGCCGGCCGGGCCTGGCCTTGCCCGGGCACGTGAGCGGCTGGATGGAGAACAACTGGGGCTCGGTGGAGGGGTTTCTGCAGAACGGTTTTGGGGCCTGCACCCTGCACGGCGAGCGGATCGTCAGTTGGTCGCTGGCCGACTGCATCGTGGGCGACGCCTGCGAGATCGGCATCCACACCGCCGAGGACTATCGGCGGCGGGGCCTGGCGACGCTGACCGTCGCCGCAACGATAGATC
The DNA here is from genome assembly GCA_964387775.1 of uncultured Anaerolineaceae bacterium. Classification (GTDB taxonomy): domain Bacteria; phylum Chloroflexota; class Anaerolineae; order JAAYZQ01; family JAAYZQ01; genus CAYLZO01. The sequence continues at coordinate 25,998 of CAYLZO010000015.1, read as the reverse complement.
ACGCTCTGTCGCGGGGCCTGCGCGAGGTCGGCTGGCACTGCCACGAGGGCAACCACGGCTCGCGGGGCGTGGCCGAAAAGATGGGTTTTGTCCACCAGCGAGACTATGTTCACTACCTGTGCCTGGCGTAGGGCAAAGGCGACCCAAGGTCGCGCTCATTTTGCTCCACAGGCCGGCGACGGAAGGAGGCGCAATCATGCTTGTAATCAAAAGAATGGATAAATCGCAAATAGGCAGAATCGGCGAGATCGATCGGACGGAGCACGTGACCCTGGGCTACACGGTCCGCGACGGTAAACTCGCAGCGGAAGCCGTGGACTGGCGGGTGCCCCGCTGGTTCGACGACGGCCCGGAGCACAGCGTGTCGTCCCTGGTCGAGTCTCTGTCGCCCATGCTGGCCAACGGCTCGGCCCTGTGGGGCGCCTTCGACGGCGACGCCCTGGTGGGCGTGATGGTCTATCGCCCCCACCTGACCGAGGAGATGGCCCAGTTGGTCTTTTTGCACGTGAGCCACGGCTATCGCCGCCGGGGGATCGCCACCCGGCTCACGGCCGAGTGCATCCGGCTGGCCCGGGCGGATGGTGCCGAAAAGTTGTACGTCTCGGCCACGCCCTCCGGGTCGGCCGTGGGCTTTTACCAGGGCCAGGCCTTCCAACTGGTCGACGAGCCCCATCCAGAGCTCTACGCCCTGGAACCGGAAGACATTCATATGTTCATGCAACTCTGAAGGTGCCATGAGACCTGACAGGTCCTTGTACACCCGGACTCGGCCCCAAGTTGTGCTCATAACAAACCAGTTTTTCGACAAACCGGTTCCTGGGACCTGTCAGGTCTATAAGTGTGACTCTGAAGGAGAGTACCTACAGTGACGTTAGACGACGTGTACGTTGACGAATACGAGTATTACGAAGGGCTGTTCGACCCGGCGTGGAGCGGAGGTGCTGCGCAACGTCGATCTGCTGCTGCAACACGACCTCATCCACGGCGACCTATCCGCCTACAACCTGCTCTACTGGGAGGGCGAAGCGGTGCTCATCGACTTTCCCCAGGTGGCCAATTTGTACAGTAACCCCAAGGCCCGCTTTATCCTGCGGCGCGACATCCAGCGCACCTGCGACTACTTTGCCAGACAGGGCGCGGACTGTGACGCTGAGGCCATCTTTGACCGGCTCTGGCGGCGCTACGTGCCCGAGCTGCATCCCGAGGATCGGGCCGCGGACGAGTCGCGGCTGGAGGCGATGCTGGCCGAGCTGGCCGCCGATGCCGGGTTCAGTCCGGTGCCGGACTAGATCCAGGCGGACCTCGGGGGCTCTCACGGCCCCCCATGTCGGCCGTCATCAACGGCTGCAAAGAGGCCGACGGGCTGGAGTGGACCAACACCCCCGAGGACGTGGCCCGCACCTACCGCCACCTGTCCGACCTTGACCCCGAGCGCGACATGCTCTTTGTCGAGGTGGCGGGCCAGGTGGTCGGCTACAGTCGGGTGTGGTCGGCGCAAGAGGACGCGGGCACGCGGCTCTACCGCCACTTTGCGCACCTGTTGCTCGAGTGGCGCGAGACCGGCCTCCGGCGGGTCATGCTGCGTCACAACCAGGGCCGCCTGCGCGAGGTCGCTGCCGACCATCCATCTGGTCTTGCCGGCCCTCAGCCTGGCCATCATCCAGTGGGCGCTGCTGACCCGCGTCATGCGCTCCTCGCTGGTGGAGGTGCTGCGCCAGGATTACATCACCACGGCCCGGGCCAAGGGCGTCCGCGAATCGTTGATCGTGGAACTCCATTGCCCGCGGCGATCTCTCCCTCGGCATTGCCTATGCCATCGCCCCGCTCCCCGCCTACAAGCGCACCCTCACCGAGGTTCTGGCGCGCGATACGGCTCATCGGGAGCCCCCTGGCACTTCCAGCCTGGCAAATTGGCCATCGGTGTGCAGGGTGGTAAACCACAACAGCGTATCGCCGTGCAAGAGAGGAAGAGGCTGCGGGGTAGAGCGAATCAGGAGCTGTTGCCGGCTGACCAGATCCCAAAAGCCGGGGCCTTCTACCACGCCAACGGCAACGCCGAACTGTCGAACATCTTCCGCCGACCAATAAACGGTTTCGGTACGGATCGTCTCGCCGGCCTGCCAACTCGCCGGTGGATACCACACTGTCTCGGCAAATTCCAACTCGGTACCGGCCAACAGTTCACCACTCTTATCGGTCTGAACGAAGAACAAACGGAGGTCACGGGTGACGGGATGTAAGGCTTGCCAATAGAGAACCAAGTGGGCCCGGGGGGTCACCGGACGCTGCCACACAAGGTCAAAGCCCAACAGACGGATTTCTCCAAAGTCGACGACGAGAGACACGTCTGGTTCCGGCTCGTGGGCCCGCGCCATATCATAGAAGGCATCGGGAATCGCAGCCTGATCCAAGCCCCGCTCTAGAAGTAGGTAGCCGTGCCGACCATCGACCACGCCATACCGCCCTTTCGCGAGCAGTCCCTGGATGGCATCATACTGGTCGCGCGATGGAAAGGGCCCGTCCCGAAGCCGCACGTCAATGGCCAGGTAATCTGCATCATGCAGATTGGGATAAAGGTAGATGCTCTCCCGGTGGCTCAGGTGGGTAGCCAACTGGAGGTCGGCAGATACCGACGCCCCGGGCGGCACCTGGCTGACGATCACCTCGGCCGCGTCCACCTGTGCCGTCCGGGGGGCTAGATAAAAGTCGCGGCTGAACGGTAGATACCCATGCTGGAACTGAACGGCCACAGAAGCCGCAAGGACAAGTCCCGAGGCGACCGCAGCGACGGTCCTTCGAGGGGGGATCCGCCCACGATCCAGCAAGCCGCCGAGATGCTGGGCAAGGAACGCAATGCCGTCCACGGCTGCTACGAGGACAAAGGGGACGATGGCGGCGGCATACTGGAAAAAGCTCGTTGTCCGATGTTGGAGGGGGAAATCGCTCAGTACGTTCAGGGCCAGGGCCGGAGTCGCGAGTAGCAGGACGGGCAGCCCCAGGAGCGAAAGGTAGGCCACTGGCTGAAGCAATCCAGCATAGTAAGCCAGGCTGTCAGCCCGGGTCAAGCGCTGCCACAATAGTTCGGGATGGCTGACCAGTCGGGCCAGGATCTCGCCAAAGCTGGTACCCAGCCATCCGTAGTACAGGACAAAGTAGCGCGATTGCCCCTCCGGGTTGAAGTGAGGGATCACGACCCAGACGGCCAGGACGAACCACAGGCCACTCAGCACCAGGGCGCCCAGGCCCATCCAACGCTCGCGCCAGATCAGGAGGGCATAGAGGCCGACGGCAAACGTAGTCAGGGGCATAACCTCCTTGGTGCTCATGACAAGCACTGAAAAGACAAAGAAGAGGAGCCGCTTGCGCCGCCGGAGGGCATAGAGCGTGTAGACCAGCAAAGGAATGGCCAAGGCGGAGGGATGGAACTCGAACACGTTGGCCGAGTGCACGGCCGGATGGAGCAAATACACGGCTGTCAGGCACAGCGCCGCAACCTCAAGTAGAACGGACGCCGGTGCGCGTTCCTCGCGGGTGTCTGCTGCCGCCGGTCCCCTGACTCGGGCTGCCACCAGGGCATCGCGGGCAAGCAGATAGACGGGTAGAGCACCCAGGGCCAGGCCCACCGTCTGGACCAACAGCAGGGCCTTGGGGCTCTCCCAGAGTAAGTAGAGGGGAGCAAGGAGCAGCAGGATCGGCTCAAAGTGATCCGCAAGGAGGGTATCGAAACCCTCCACGATGGTCGACCGGAAGCCATTTCCGTGGACAAGGTTCCAGGCGGCCTGGTCATAGATGCCCAAATCGAAGGCCCGTGTCTGATAGACGTCGTGGGCCCGCAGGGTGAACCAGCCGAAATAGGCCGTGTACAAGGCCATCAGGACCCCCACCACGATCAAGGCCCAGTTACGGCGGCCGAGTGCCGTCGCAACGTCCCGCCGTTCTTCCGATGTCGTTCCGATGTTGGACATGGCTAGATAGCCGGATGGATGAAGAGCCTAGACACCTTGTCCTCCCGAATTGAGTCAGTGCTGAGCATGTGGCTCAGGTTCATGATCCTGCTTCAAGGCAATGTTATTCGCTGGCGTAGCGATGGGCACCGATACGGAGCAAAGTCCAGTCTGGCAGCCGCACTCTCTGCTCAGGCAAGCGGTCCAGGTCGAAACCGGCCCACAGTCCATCTCACGAACACAGGCGAATAGGCCAACACTGGCTTGCAGCGGCCTGGTACGCGTCTTTCTGAACGGCTATGACGCGGGAGTTGTGAAACGCTCTGGGCATAGTATACCATACTTTTGCAGCGAAGGGAAGGGCTGAAGTGGGAGCTAGTATACACGACCTACCGGCACCGCTCCCACAGGACCCACAACCCCGCGTGCACCATGTATGGGTGAAAGCGCAGGGCCAGATCGGCGGCGACCTGTCCCATCGCGGCGTAGGCCTGGCAGGCGGCGATGGCTTGCAAGATGCTGTGCCCGTTTGTTGCACATTCTCCCGAACCCGCGACAACACCTTCCGGTATTCGTGCTTTGCTCCATTTGGCACAAAGGTGAATTGCTGGTGACACCTGCAACAACTTTGACAGGCAACGCCATTGTGTGTATAATAACGCTGTCCATGACCCAGGGTGGCTGGGCTGACGATGTCAGACGACCCAGTAAGCGCCGACCCACTTCAAAGCCAACGCTGCGACGCCCAGCCGCCACAAGCGTTGGCTTTCACCTTTGTCCACCCATTGATTCTTGTAGAAAGGGGGTAGTACTCAACAGAGAATAGGAAAAAGCCCTATCTAACGCCTGAAAGCCAAAGACGAGCGAAAAAGAGGAGGAAGGACCATGCTTGAAGAGAAGGCACTGAGGTTGAGAACTCGGGCCAGAGTGGCTGGCCTGACGATCGCGCTGGCCCTGGGGCTCCTGCTTCTGGGTACCCAGGTGGCCCTCGCCGAAGAAAAACCGTCCCCCGCCGCGCCCGCCATCGCCCAACCCCTGCTGACCGGCCCGCACAGCCAGGCGCCCGCGACCCATCTGGACTCCCCCGTGGGCATCGCGCAGGTCAATCCCGGCTATACGGCCGACCTGACCCACAACGCCGTGTGGGGCCTGGTGAACCCCGGCGACACGGTCACCGTGACCCGCACCGCCGCCGACGCCTTTGGCAGCGCCGAGGCCGACGGCAGCGGCTTTTTCTGGACCTACCTGTGGTTCCCCGACGGCCGGCCCGCCGACCTGGCCCCCGGTGACACGCTCCAGGTGAACGTCAACGGCTCGCTGGCGGCGACCCTGGTCCCGCTGGACATCAGCGGCGGCGTGGACGTGTTGGCCGACGACGTGACCGGCACCATCTTGGGGCTGACGCCGGGGACCGTCGTCACCGCGACGCTGGGCGATTTTGGGGGCTTACCGGCCACCGAGCCCTGGTTCACCGACACGGTGGACACCCTGGGCAACTATGCCGTCGATTTCACGGGGATCGCCGACGTCGGCCCCCACATGCTGGCCCAGGTGCAGTACCGCGACCCCGTCGGCGGCTACACCGTGCTGGCCTACGTCTACCCCTCGGACGTGTTCCGCGTCTTTGGCTGGCACTCGGTCGAGGGCTATGCCGAGCCGCTGAGCACCGTGACCGTCACCGTCTATGTCACGACCACGGGCACTGTGCGCTGGAGTGACGTGGCCTACGCCATCTGGCCCCACGGTCGCTACAGCGCCAACGGTGACATCGGCTACGGCGACCGCGTCGAGGTCGATCTGGGCGGCGGCACGGTCGTGGACGTGGTCGCCGACTACCTGGAGGTGCGGCCCGACGCCACCACCGACCAGATCGCGGGCGTGGCGCCGGCCGGCGAGACGGTGCGCGGCCAGGTGTGGGACCCCTTTGCCGACCTGTACGATGATGCCCAGGCCGTGGCCGACGGCAATGGCGACTATACGATTGCCCTGGGCCTAGATCTCCAAACGAGCCACTGGCCCTACGTGGCCTACGCCGATGCCGAGGGCGACGAGGTAGGCTATGCCGCGCCACCGCCCCACATCCGCGCCTATCCGCCCTGGAACGGCCTCTACGCCGTGGCCGACGCGCCCAACCAGCCGGTGACCTACACCCTCGACACCGGCAGCGAGACGACGACTCACTACGGCTCCTGTGACCAGACCAACGCCTGCGACTGGATCGACGTCACGACCCTGGAGCCCGGTTACGTCATTACGGCCGAGTTTGCGACCTGGGAGACGGCGATGGTGGTGGCCGACGTCTCGCTGGCGGCCGACACGGCCGGCGACGGCGTCTCGGGCACGGCCGACATCGGCGGCCAGGTGGACGTGACCATCTGCCAGTGGAACAGCGATGGCTACCCGACCCACGGCTGTGGCCTCTCGACGACGGTCGCCGCTTCGCCCTTTGCCGTCACCTTCCCCGGCTTTGACGTGCGCGACGGCATGATACTCTTTGCCTACCACTACGACGACACCGACGGGCACCGGACCATAGCCAACCGGGGCGATTGGGAAACGTCCTTCATCGAGGTCAATCCCCCCTACGGCATTGGCGGCTCGCCGTCCGAGTTCAACGAGCACGTGACCGCCTATCTCTACGACACCGACGGCAGCACCCTGCTGGCGTCCACCGACAACGACTTTGACGACAACCCCTGGCGCTTCTGGTTCGGTAATTTCGGCGGCTACACCATCGAGCCGGGCTACTGGGTGACCGTCACCGCCGACAGCGGCTGGTCGGCCAGCTTGCAGGTACCGACCCTCACCGTCGAGGCCGATGCCGACACGGACCTGATCTGGGGCGAGGGTCCCAAGGCCCAGGTCCTGGTCGAGCACGGTTGGGACGGCGGCTGGTTCGGCGTCTGGCTGCCGGTCGATGGCTACGCCTGGGACCGGGGCTATGGCGGCGCCGACCTTCAGTTCGGCGACACGGTCCGGACCACCTACGTGGCGCCCAACGGCAACCGGGTGCGCGTCGACTACTGGTGGCCGCACGCGCGCCTGAACGTCAACTATCCACACGACTGGGCCTCGGTGGAGACGGTCCCCGGCGCGACCGTGGCTCTGACCGTGGCCGGCAAGGCCTCGGTCAGCGGCCAGGCGAACCCGAACGGCTGGTTCAACTCCGACGAATGGCCGTGGGACCCCGAGCGGCCGAATATCGAGCCCGGCGACGCAGTTACCGCCACGGCCGTGGGCCTGACGGCGACCGTGGACCCGGTGGGCACCATCGAGGGCGTGGTGGACGCCGACGCAGAGACGGTCTCGGGCGTCGTCTATGCCCCCTTCCCCACCGTGACCGTCGCCTGCGAAGTGTGGACCTGGGGCGGCCCCCAGATCGTCATCACCGACGTCAACGGCAGCGGCGGCAGCTACTTCTGCGACTTTGGGGCCATCGGCTGGGACGTCGAGCCGGGGCAAGAGATCGCCGTCCGCTACTACGAGCCCGACGGCGACAGCGTGATCAACGTGTTCTCGGCGCCGTGGATGCGCGTAAACTATGGCGATGACTGGGTGGGCGCCACCTACCCGGCCGGCCACACCTTCTGGCTTACCGTCACCGACGAGCTGGGCGCGCCCAAGGGCTACGCCGAGATCGACGCCGTGCCCGGCGGCGGCTGGGGCGGCGACGGGTTCGAGACCCGCGACGAGGATTGGCAGGGCCTGCGGCCCAACATCGTGCCCGGCGACTGGGTCTATGCCCGGTCGGACGACGGCTACACCCACGCCCTGGAAGTCGGCGAGATCACGGGCGCGCTGGACGTCGGCCAGAATACGGTGCAGGGCACCATCACCGCCGGCTTTACCGAAAACCTCCAGGTCCGTTGCGAAGTCTGGGTCGAGAATGGGCCAGACGGCATCGAGTTGATGGTCGATCCCGACGGCGGCGCCTACCTGTGCGACTTTGATGACGTGGGTTGGGACCTGCTGCCGGGCCAGACCGTCTCGGTGCGCTATTACGAGCCCGACGACAACGACGCCATCATCAACACCTTCCGCGAGCCGGCGCCCGACGTGCGCGTCGAAAAGTGGGCCGAGGGCAGCGGCCAGGCCGCGCCCGGCGGGCCGGTGGTCTATACCCTGCGTTACCGCAACGAGGGCAACGCCGAGGCCGCCACAGTCTATCTGACCGACACCCTGCCGGCGAACACGACCTACGTCAGCGACACCAGCGGCTTTGCGGCCAGCGTCGGCGGCGGGCAGGTGGTCTGGACCTTTGGCCCGGTGGCGCCCAACGACGGCGCCCAGTTCCAACTGGTGCTGACCAACAGCGCCAGCGCCGGCGACGTCCTGCTCAACCAGGCCGACGTCTGGGCCCTCTACGACGACAACCCCTGGAACAACCACGCCGAGGCCGAGGCGTACGTAACCGAGGGCCAGGAGAGCCTCTACGTCGGCAAGCACCCCGAGCCCGGCGACCCGGCCCAGGGCCAGACGATGGTGTGGCAGATCGGCTATGGCAACGACGGGCCGGTGGCCAGTGGCCCCGTCTTGCTGACCGACACCCTCCCGGAGAATACGAGCCTCGTCTCCTGGTACTCGCAGAATGGCTACGACTTGTGGACCGACCACAGCACCGCCGATCAACTCATCCTGGAGGCCCCCAGCCTCCCGGCCAACTGGGGTGACCAGATCTACCTGCGGCTCCAGGTAAATGCCGCTCCCGGCACCCAACTGACCAACACCGTCGAGATCTCGTCGGCCCACAGCTACGCCTGGGAGATGCGAGACGACGTCTGGGTCGGCGATCCATACGAGAACGCCAGCCTGGACAAGAACCTCGACTGGGGCGTGCTGGTGCCCGGCGGCTACGTGGTCTATCACCTGCACGTCCGCAACAACGGCAACGTGGCGACCCAGACCTGGGCCACCGACACCTTCCCGGCCGGCACCTCCTTTGAGGACGCCTGGATCTGGACCGGGACCGGGGAGCAGCCGTTCCCGCCGACCTCGTACGACGATACGATGGCCGTCTGGGACCTGGGCGTGATGGAACCGGCCGCGTGGTACGACATCGGCTTGCGCCTGGCCATCAGCGATACGGTGGCGCCGGGCACGGTGTTCACCAACTGCGCCGAGGTCGCCATCGACGGCGACGACGGCTGGCCCTCCGACGACGCCGAGTGCGTGAGCGACAGGCTGCAAGACGCCGGCCCCAACCTGCGCGTGGACAAGGATTACCAGTGGGACGGGGAAGGCCAGATCCACTACGACCTCTACATCCGCAACTTTGGCACCGAACGCCTGGCGCCGGTGTGGATCACCGACGCCTACCCGGCCGACGTGACTTTCAACGACGACTGGTGGGTGAGCCATGGGCCGTGGATCACCCTGACCCACGACGCGCCGAACGGGGAACTCGTCTTTTGGCTGGAGCAGTTCGAGCCCGGCGAGTCGGCCCGGGTGAACTATCGCCTGGACCTGGACCATCCCGGCGTCGAGGGGGTCTGCTTCCTCAACGACGTGCAGGCGCCCATCACGGACGACGTCTGGCCTGACGACAACGAGGACGCCGTCAGCGCCTGCACCGGCCCCGACGTGTACGTGGAAAAGTGGCTGAGCGGCGGCCAGCCCAAGCCGGGCGAGATCGTGACCTTCACCGTCGAGTTCGGCAACCGGAACCGCTCTCCGTGGAACACGGACGAGGGCTATGGCAGCCACATCACCGACACCCTGCCGGCCGAGATGACGTTCATCACCGCCACCGCGCCCTGGGATCCGGACGAGCCGTGGCATCCTGAGTTTCAAGACGGCCAGACCGTGGTCTGGGGCTGGGGGCCCATGTGGGCCGAAAACTGGTGGCGCTTTGAGCTGGTCGCCCAGATCACGGGGGACGTGGAGGACGGCGACGTGCTGGTCAACACCGTGGAGGCCTACGGCGACAGCCCGGAGGAGGTCGAGCCCGACTATGCCAACAACGCCTTTGACCTGCCGCTGACCGTCCTGGCGCCGGTCTTTGACGTGGGCAAGGCCTACGAGACCGAGGGCCTGACCGGCGGCGTCGTCACCTACACGCTGACCGTGACCAACAACGGCAGCGCCGAGGCGACGAACGTCGTGCTCAGGGACACCCTGCCGGCGGGTCTGACCTACGGCGGGGGTGACGGCGCCTTCGACGGCAGCGAGGTGACCTGGACCCTGGCCAGCATCCCCGCCGGGGGCGGCACGGCGACCGCTTGGTTCTGGGCCACCCTGCCCGACGAGGAGGGGACCATCCTCAACGATGCCTACCGCGTGGCCAGCAGCGACCAGGGCGTGGACAGCCCCAACGGCCCGCCCGTCAGCTTTGAGGTCACCCGCGCCAAGCGCTACATCTACCTGCCCATCGTCATCAAGAACGACTAGACCTGCGACCGGGGGAGCGCCCTTGTGGCGGCTCCCCCGGTCTCTCATCGCACGGTCAGGGCCAGCGGACCCTGTCCCTCTTGGCTATCCAGGGAACTCGTTTTTGCCCGGCGTCGCCATGGGCATCGCCGCCTTATGTCCTTTCATAACTCCTTCTCAATGCCTTATCCAGGCCCAAGATCCGCTCAGTCGGCATCCCCCAGGCGCTCCAGGATGGCCTGCGCCTCGTCCCGGTAGGTGTCAGCCTGGTGGGATTGGCCCTCATGGGCCAGATAAGCTCCGTAATCGTGCAGGACCGTCGCCCGCGCGTGGGAGGTCGGGGCCGCGTCGGGCAACAGCGTCAGAGCCCTGTCAAAATGCCGACGGGCTTGTTCGTCATCCGCCCCTGGGCCGGAGCCGAGGCAACGGCCCAACAGTCTCAAGATAGACCCCAGCGTGCTTGGCGCGGCTCCCACGGCCTCCGCCTGGGCCAGGGCCTGCCGGGCAGCGGCTCGGGCGGCTTCGAAATCGCCTTCGGCGAGGTAGATGCATGCCTCCCAGTGAGTCAGATCGTAGGCCTTGACGTTGGTCCGGCCCTGGCTGACCTTTGTTTTTGCCCCTCGCAAATAGTGCCTGGCCGCCGGTAGCTCGCCGCTCTCGCAGGCCACGGCGGCCCGCCAGAGCAGGTGCCAGTCCTCCTCCTCGCTCCCGCCAATCTCCTCGTCCAGGGCCAGGGCGCGGTCGAGGTGGTGGCTGGCAGCCACGAGATCTCCCAATCGCCAGTGCACGACGCCCAGCCAGCCCAGGTCGAGGGCCTGGTCGCGCCGGGCGCCGGCAGCTTGATCGATATCGAGGGCCTGCTCCAGGCAGCGGCGGGCAGAGGCCAGTTTTCCGCACTCGCTGTACGAGATGCCCAGGTTGTGCAAGCCGGAAGCAGTCCGCTTTTCCAGCCCGAGTTCCCGAAAGATGGCCACGCTGGCCTCCAGGTGGCGTTGTGTCTGCTCATGGTCGCCTTGCACCAGGACCAACAAGCCCAGGTTGTTCAAAGCCGCCGCTTCGCCCTGTCGATCCCCAATGGCGCGGCTGATTTCCAGGCTTTCCAGGGTCGCCTGCCGGGAAGCGTCGTAATTGCCCTGCCGCCAACTGGCCGCGGCAATGCCGCGCAAACAGGTGCTGGCGCTCTGTTTGTCCCCCACCCGTTGAAAGATCACCACCGCCTGCTCGTAGCGCTGCCGCGCCTGGGCATGGTGGCCGCCGGCACACAGCGCATCGCCCAGGCCCTTGAAGCAGTTGGCCTGCCCGGTTGCGTCGTCGATCTGCCGATAGCGGGCCAGGGCTGCCTCGAACAGCTCCTGGGCGCGGGCCAGGTTGCTCTGTTCCCGTTCGATCTCGCCCAGCGTCTGCAGGGCGCGAGCGCGCTCGCCGGTTGCCTGGGCGTCATCTGCCGGCTCCGCGGCCCGCGCCAGACGCTCGCTCTTCTGGGCCCAGCGGCGCGCCGAGGCATAGTCGCGATGGATACGGTAGACGTGGGCCAGACGGCTGTAGGCGCGGGACTGCCAGTCCGACTCACTACCCTCGATCACCTCCTCACAGGCGGCGATGGCCGCCTCGTACCGTCCCACCAGGCAAAAGACATCGGCCTGTTGCAGGAGGAGGGGCCAGCGGCGCTCACCGGTGGGAGAGCAGAGGGCCAGCGCGCGCCGGTAGTAATCCAGCGCCTCCTCGTTGGCATACACGGCAGCCGCTTTGGCCGCCGCCAGGGGCAGGTACGCCAGGGCTTTGTCTACCGCGCCCGCCCGCTCAAAGTGATAGGCCAGCGCCTCATAGACCGGGGCCAGGTCCTCCCGGTGCACGATTTCTAACGCCTCCCCCATCGTGCGGTGCAGACGCTGTTGCTCAGGAGGAGAAAGCGCGCGATAGACCGCAGCGCGGATCTTGTCGTGCGTAAAGTCGTAGCCGACGACCGGCGAGCCCGTGGGGGAGGAGGAGGACCTTCGGCGGCTCGAGACCGGGTTCACCAGGCGCCGCGCCAGCCACTGCCCCAGGCATTCGTCGACTTGGGCCGCATCCAGCCCGGCCGCCGTCTCTAGCAACAGGGGCTCGAAGGGCCGGCCGGCCGTGGCGGCCAGGCGGAGCAATCGCCGCGAGAGCTCGCTCAGGCGGCCGACGCGCTGCAAGATCACGTCCTGCACCCGGGGCGGCAGGCGCTCGGCCGGGGACAGGCTTTGCCACGGCTCTAGGGAGGCGGCTGCCCCGGAGAGCAGCTCCCGCTCTCGCAGGCTCGAGACGATCTCGCTCAGAATGAAGGGGTTGCCCTCGCTTTCGCGATAGAACAAGTCGCCCCACGGGCCTCCCTCCTTTTCGCTCACGAGGGTCCGAGCCAGCCCCCGCACCGACTCGTCCGAGAGGCGGTCGAGGGCCAGGTGGGCCAGCCGGCCGTCGCGGCTCAGCCCCTGCCGCAGCCGCGTCAAGGGATGGCCCAGGCCCACCTCCTCCGGCCGGTAGGCGCCCACCAGCCAGACGGGCGCCTGGGCCAGGCGGCGGCTCAGGTAGTGGAGCAGGTCGAGGGTGGAGGGATCGGCCCAGTGGAGGTCGTCGAGGAAGAGGCAGAGGCTCGATTGAGGAGGGCAGGCCGCGCGCAAGAATCGCGCCACGGCCTCGAACAGTCGCTGGCGGGCGGCCTCGCCCGCGATGCGTTGGGCCTCGGGCAGATCGGGGAACGCGAGGTGCAGGTCGGGCAAGAGCCGCGCCAGCTCTGCCAGCCAGGCGGCAGAGAGGCTGGGGGCGGATCGGGGAAAGACGCGCTCCTCTTCGGCGTCCAAGTAGCCGCGTAGTGCCTCGGCAATGGGCTGGTAGGGCAGCCCGCCGCCGAACTCGTAGCATCGCCCGCCCAATATCACCGCCCCCTGCACTGCTGCATAGCGCACCACCTCTTCCAGCAGCCGGGTTTTGCCCACCCCGGCCTCCCCTTCCACCAGTGTCAGTTGCCCTTCACCGCGCTGGGCCGCTGCCCACCAGGCCACCAGGGCGGCGTGCTCCTCCTCGCGGCCGACGAAGGGGAGCGAGGAAATCGGGGAATCGGGAACCGGGGGAGCAGGAACATCCCGCGCCCCGATTTCCCGATTTCCTAACGCCTCCGATTCCCTGATCCGCTCATACAAGGCCGTCGTCTCTTCCAACGGCGCCACCCCGAGCTCGGCCTCGAGCAGCCGGCGGCACGCCTCGTACTGGATCAGGGCCGCGCTGCGCTGACCGGTCAAGGCCAGCAGCGTCATCGTCTGCCGGTGGGACCTTTCCCACAGCGGCTCCAGGGCCAGCAGCCGGCGGGCGTAGCGCAGCGCCCGTTCGTGGGCACCGTGGCGCGTCCAATGGGTCGCCAGCTCATCCAACGCCTCCAGGACCTGTTCCCGCAGCCGGGCCTGGCGGGCGGCGACCCACTCCTCGAATTCCCGGCAATCGGCGACGTCAAAGCCGGCCAAAAAGTCTCCGTCGTAGAGGGTGACGGCTCTTTCCAGATGGTCGGCAACGGCCGCCGGCTCCCCCGCCCGCCGGCAGCGAGCGGCCCCGGCGATGGCGGCCTCAAAGTCTGTGGCGTCTGCCTGCACGGCGACGTCCGGATTCAGGCCGATGGTCAGGCGGCCGCCGCTCAGGATTTCTGGTCCGAGGGTCTGGCGCAGTCTGTACAAAGCGTGGCGCAGGTTTCGGCGGGCGTTCTCTTCGGGCAGATCGCCCCAGAGGAGCCCGGCCAGGCGGCTGCGGTCGTGACATCCTGGGTTCAGGGCGAGGTAGATCAACAGGGCCTGGCTTTTGCGCAGTCGAAGCTCGGGTACGGCTTGCCCATCCCACTCTATTTCTAGCCGTCCCAGGGTCTTTAGGGTCAGGCTCATCGGTGTGGCACCCCTTTCCACGAATCAACGCTGAATCAACGATGGCGCGTTATCTTTAGTATACCATAGCTTTGTAGTGAGAGAAAGGAAGCCGTGGAAACTTTATCCAGGCGATCCATCTATGTGCTCAGCATCTGGCAGGAGCGGCCTCCCTCGGCCGATGGGCCGGCCGTGTGGCGCATCCGCGTGGAGAACGTGTGCACGGGCGAAAAGCGGGCCTTTACCAACTCCCAAGATGTGCTTGTGTTCCTGAAAAAGCAGATGATGGATAGGCCGTCATCGGGTACAGCTCAGCTCAAGGAGGATGCATCGTGAAGAGCGGTCGAGTACGATCCCTATTTCTGACTATCGTATGTTTGGCTTTGCTGGCGGGGAGCCTGCCCGGCGTATTCTGGGCGCGAGGGCCGGTCACGGCTCGGGCAGAGGCCCTCGATGCGGTGGCCCTACACGCTGCTGGCTGGGGCACCCCCTGGCTCAACCTGCGCGACGGCGCGCCGCTGGCGGCGACCTACGAGGGTGCCGATCCCGTGGCCCAGGCCGTGGCCTCGGGCGCGGCGCGGCCCCTGAGCCTGGCCGCCGCCGATTTCGACGAGGACGGCGTGCCCGACCTGGTCGTCGGCTACGGCGCGCCAGCGGGGCTGGCCCTCCACCGGGGCAACGTGGACGCCATCTATCCCAACGCCCCCGAGGCGCAGCGACGCCGGGCCGAGGGCCGATTCATCGATGCACCCTTTTTGCCTCAAGCTCCCGTCTTTGCGTTGCCCGTCACGCCTGATTTCCTGGGCGCCGGGGATTTCGACAACGACGGCCACCGGGACGTCGTGGCCGCGTCCCGGGGCGGGACAGCGCTCACGCTGCTGCCCGGCGACGGCCTGGGCGGCTTTGGCCCGCCAGAGACCGTCTCCCTGCCCGGTGGCGTGACGGCCTTGGCCGTGGGCGACGTCAACCGCCGCGACGGCCTGGCCGACGTGGCGGTGGGTATCACCGACCTGACAGGTTCCCGCTTTGCGGAACCTGTCAGGTCTGCCGTGCTCATCTTTGAGGGACCAGCGGGCGCCCTCCGCGCCGAGCCGGAGGCCATCGCCGCCCCGGCGGAGGTGACCGGGCTGGCCATCGGCCAACTCGACGAGCACTATGCCATCGACCTGGCCGCGGCCGCCGGCCGCGAGCTCCTCGTCGTCCAGGGCCGCGACCGGATGCTGTCGCTCGACGCAGAGAGCCGGGCGCAGGTTCAGCCGGCCGTGGTAGCGCGGCACCGCCTCCCCTTCGAAATCGCCACCCTGGCCCTGGGCAATTTCGCCGAGGAAGCCTACCCCCTCGAGGTCGCTCTGCTCGACGGCGCTGGCACGGTGCATATCCTCGATCCCACGACTGCCGAGAGCAAAGCACAAGGGTCAAGGCACAAGGCACAAGGGTCAAGGCACAAGGCACAATTCACAATTCACAATTCACAATTGGTCCGCGCCAACGTCTCCAGCCATCCCACCGACGATCTCCTCACCCTCGACGCGGCGAACCACAACCTGCACATCCTCAATACCCAGTATCAAATATCCAATCCCCAGCCCGTCCTCGCCGCCCTTCCCATGCGCCTCAACAAGGACGCCCTCGACGACCTGGTGCTCCTCACCGAGGACGGGCCGGCGGTCAGCCTGACGGCACCGGCGAATACCTTTGTCGTCAACTCGACGGGCGACGAGGGCGACCCCTACGCCGCCGACGGCATCTGCGACATCTGCAACAACCCCGACGCCGATCCGCCCGTCGGCCCCTGCGGGGTCTGCACCCTCCGTGCCGCCGTCATACAGGCTAACGGCGACGCGGGCCATGACTACATCGACTTTGCCATCCCGGGAACTGGCCCGCACACTATCAACATCGGCAACTTTTTGTGGGCTACCGGCCCGGTAGCCATCGACGGCACGACCCAGGCGGGCTACGACGGCACCCCCCTCATCGAGGTCAGCGGCGGCCAGACGGCGTTTTACATCTCGGGCGGCGACAGCCTGGTGCGGGGCCTGGCCGTCAACGGGGCCCTCTACCACGGCATCCAGTTGGACACCCACGGCAACAGCAAGGTGGAGGGATGCTACGTGGGCACCGACGTGACCGGCACCCAGGACAAGGGCAACGGCGAGATCGGCGTCGCCGTGGCCGACATCGCCGACAACGTCATCGGCGGCACCACCGAGGCCGCGCGCAACGTCATCTCGGGCAACGACATCCACGGCGTGCAGATCTCGGACGTGACGGCCGCCACGTTGAACAAAGTCGTCGGCAACTATATCGGCACGGACGTCAACGGCACCGCCGACCTGGGCAATGAGCAGCACGGCGTCGTCGTCTATGGCGCGCCCAACAACGACGTCGGCGGCACCACCCAGGCCGCGCGTAACGTCGTCGCTGCCAGCGAGCTGGGCTATGGCATCGTCCTGGCCGATTACAACGCCGCCGGCAACCTGGTGGCCGGCAATTACGTCGGCACCGGCGCGAACGGCACCGGCGCCCTGGGCCACGAGCTGGACGGCATCGCCGTCGTCGAAAACGCCCACCACAACAACGTGGGCGGCACGGCGGGGGTCACGCCGGGCGGCGCCTGCACCGGGGCCTGCAACGTGTCGGCCTTTAACGACGGTTCCGGCGTCTACGTCGGCCCCTTCAACCCCCTCGCCGCCTCGGCGCGCACCTCGGCGGGCGCCGGTCCGACGCCGGCCCCCGCTCTCCTGGTCCCGGCCACCGGCTCTCCGTCATCAAGGGCTCCTTCCGGCGCGGACGGCAACCTGGTTCGGGGCAACCACATCGGCATCGACCCGGCGGGTACGGCCCCCCAGGGCAACGGCAACGCCGGCGTGCTCGTCTCGGAAGGCGCCGACAACACCATCGGCGGCGAGCGGGCCAGCGCGGGCAATACCATCGCCGCCAGCGCCGGGTGTGGCGTGCAGATCGGAAGCTCGGGGGACACGGTCCGGCCCACGGGCAACCGGGTGCAGGGCAACTATATCGGCGTGAATGCCGGCGCCAAGGCCGGCAGGCTGCCGGGCGCCGCGCTGAACAACGAAATCGGCGTGTGCCTCTACTGGGCCGACGACAACGTCGTCGGCGGCCCCACCGAGGCCGAGGGCAACGTCATCGCCCGCAACAACCAGGACGGCGTTCTTGTGACGTGGAGCAACCAGAACAGGATCGCCTACAACGTCATCGGCGCCGATGCCAGCGGCGTTTCCGACCAGGGCAACGGCCGGAACGGCGTCTACCTGCTCGACTCGGCCGGCAACGTGGTGGAATACAACCACATCTCGGGCAACGACGCCTACGGCGTCCGCATCCGCGACAACCTGGCCACCGCCGCCAACGCGGCCGGCAACCAGGTCCGGTCGAACCTCATCGGCACGGCGGGAGAGGGGGTGGCCGCCCTGCCCAACAGCAAACACGGCGTGCTGGTGGAGGACGCCTACCTGACCCAGATCGAGGGCAACGTCATCTCGGGCAACAACGGCGACGGCGTGGTCCTCAAGGGGGGCAACGCGCAGTCGAACCAGGTGACGGAGAACAAGATCGGGGTCACCATCGAGGGCAATTGGCCCCGCGGCAACGGCGTCTCGATTTTGGGCGCGTCCAGCAATCTGGTCGTGGCCAACACCGTCTCGGACAATGGCAAACACGGCGTCCTGGTGCAGGGCCCCGGCGCGTCGGGCAACGTGCTCCAGCAGAACTTGATCGGCCTCGATCTGGCGGGCGCCGTCGCCTACGGCAACACCCTCGACGGCGTGCACCTGAAGAGTGCTGCCGCGACCCAGATCGGCGGCGGGCCGCACGAGCGCAACTATGTCTCGGGGAACCAGGACGACGGCATTGAGGTCGAGGGCACGGCCTCCCTCGGCAACCTGATCCAGCAGAATTACGTCGGCGTGGGCAGCGACGGCCAGACGGCGGCCCGCAACCAGGACGCCGGGCTAGAGTTCTCGGCGAGCGCCAGCGGAAATACCGTACAGGGCAACCGGCTGTGGCACAACTGCCGGGGCGTGGTGGACACCGGCGAGAACGTCTATGTCGGCAACTCGCTCAAAAAGGGCTTCTGCCCCTTTACCGGCGTCGTCTGCGACGGCTGCGCCTCCACCCTGACCGGCAACGAGATCGCCGAGGACGCCGGCGACGGCATCCGCTGCCTCAACGGTGGCCAGCCGCTGGTCCGCGACAATAACGTCCTGGACAACGCCGGCTACGGGCTGAACAATCTGGACCTGGGCGTCACCGTGGACGCTCACGAGAACTGGTGGGGCGCCGCCGATGGGCCAGGGGGCAGCGGTCCCGGCAGTGGCGACGAGGTCAGCGACGCGGTGGACTATGCCGACTGGCTGGGCCAGCCGGTTTCCCTGGTCGCCGCCGTCGGGGACGATCCCCTCCTGGCTTTGCCGGGCACAACCGTCTCGACCCCCCTCTTTTTCCAGAATTGGGATGAGCCCGCCGACACCCTCGACGTAACGCTGGCCGACACCCAGGGCTGGCTCCAGCCGCCGCTGGCCGCCACGACGTCGCTCTCTGCCGGCCTGGGCGCGGCCCTGCCCGTGAGCTTTACGCTGCCGGGCGGCGCAGCCTTTGGCGCCACCGACGCCGTGACCGCCACCGCGACCTCCCAGGCCGATCCCTCGGATGCAGTGACCGTTACCTCCCAGGTGCTGGCCGTCGAGGCTGCCGACCTGGCGGTGGTCCAGGCCGTCAACACCGATACGGTGGCGGTCGGCGGGCAGCTCTACTACACCCTGACCATCTCCAACGCGGGCCCCGAGGGCGCCACGGGCGTGGTCGTGACCGACACCCTGCCCGCCGAGCTGGCTTTCGTCTCGGCCACGCCGGACCAGGGAACTTGTTCAGAGGCCGGCGGCGTGATCGTCTGTGAAGTGGGCTCGCTGGGCAACGGCGAGCAGACCACGATCCACGTCGTCGCCACCCTGCCGGCTCCCACCGAAACGAGTGAAATCATCAACTACGCCGAGGTGCGTGGCGATCAGTACGACCTGGTCCCTTACAACGATTTGTATGCCCTGTTCACATGGGCCGAGATAAAGCCGACGGCCATCTACCTGCCCTTGGTGATGCGCCAATCGCCGTGAGGGCGAACAGGTCGTGTTCAGGTGTTGACTGATGGGGGGATAGCCATCCCCCCATCAGTCAAGGCGTAACCGCTACTGGCGCAAGACTGAATTCGATGAAAGAGAGGAGAAAAATGGAAAAACGTGTACTCTTGTTAGCGATCATTCTGGGCCTGGCCCTGGCCGTGATGGGGCACGCCGCCGGGGGGGGATCGTTGGCTGCTGGCCCCACGCAGACAGAGACCGGTCCGGAGGAGGGCGATGGCCATGAAATCGCCTTTGCCCCGGTCTCGACCTCGACGCTCACGCACACGGTCCACCTGCCCCTCGTCACCCACAATTGGCGGCAGCCCTTCCCCTGGCAAACGCAGGAGGTGGACGCCCGGCGCATGTTCGAGGACTTTACCCAACGCGCCCTCGCCCTCGATGCCCAGGGCCGCCCCCACGTCGCCTTTGGCTACCAGGAGCTTTACCACGCCTGGCACGACGGTAACGCCTGGCAGTTCGAGGTCGTCGACGAGGGGCCCTGGGTGGGCCGCTGGGCCTCGCTGGCCCTCGATAGCGCCGACCGGCCCCACATCAGCTACTACGATTGGGAGAATACCTGTCTCAAATACGCCCGGTGGGATGGCGTCCTTCGACCGGCTCAGGACGGTGCCTGGTTGACCGAGAGCGTCGACTGCGACGGTAATACCGGCTGGGACACAAACATCGCCCTGGATGGAGACGACCATCCACACATCAGCTACACCAAAGTCGCAAACCAACAGGACCTGCGCTACGCCCACTGGGATGGCACGTCCTGGATCGTCGAGACCATCGACGCCGGGAGCGACAGCCTGGTGGGTGGCGACAACTCACTGGCCCTCGACAGCGCTGGCCGGCCCCACGTCAGCTACAACGACTCGGGCTCCGGGGCTGACCCCTACAGCCTCAAGCACGCCGTGCGCGATGGCGGGACGTGGCAGATCGAGCCCCTGGAGACGGGGGGCTTTGTCGGCAGCAACTCGCTGGCCATCGACGACGCCGACCACCTGCACATCGTCTACCAGGCATCCGAGACCAACGATCACATCAAACACGCCTACTGGGACGGGGCGGCCTGGCAGATCGAGACCGTGTTGACGCACGACAACTTTCTAGACGGCATCTCCTTGGTCCTCGATGGGGGGCAGCAGCCTCACTTTAGCTACTACCACGACACGGGAAGCCAGCGCGACGTACGCCACGTCTACTGGGACGGCGTGGCCTGGCAGACCGAGGTCGTCGAGGCGGGCCTGGAGGGCACCAACTGGATGGAGACCACCTCCCTGGCCCTGGACGGCGGCGTGCCACACGTCGCCTACTACCTGGAGGACCTGACCCTCGTGCGCTACGCGCACAAATCGGGCAGCATCCTGAGCCCGTCGAAGGATGCTGCCTGGCAGGCAGAGACCATCGACCAGGGGGCCATCACGGGCGTCCACGCCTCCCTGGCCCTCGATGGGGCGGACCGGCCCCACATCGCCTACTACGAGGACCAGCGCGAGGACCTGCTCTACGCCGCCTGGGACGGCGCCCAGTGGCAGATCACGACCGTGGACGTCAACGGCAGCTCGGCCACCGACGGCAGCGTGTCGCTGACCCTCGACGCCGCCGGCTTTCCCCACATCAGCTATCGCGACGACACCGACGCCTTTGGCCTGGACCCCCACGGCCTCAAGTACGCCCACTGGGACGGCGCGACCTGGCAGATCGGGTACGTGGATCAGGTGGGCCGGGCCGGCCGGGGCAGTTCCATCGCCCTGGACAGCGCTGGTCAGCCACACATCAGCTACTACAACTTGCCCTATCTCGGTGCCGGTGAGGACCGCCTGCGTTACGCCCACTGGGACGGCGCGAATTGGCAGGTGCAGACCGTGGACCCCGTCCGCCAAAAGTACATCGACTCACCCACGTCCCTGACCCTGGACAGCGCCGACCGGCCGCACATTGCCTACATGGATGGCGACGCCGAGGATCTGAAATACGCCCGCTGGGACGGCGCCCAGTGGCTGATCCAGACGGTAGACAGTGCCGGGAACGTGGGCACCTACCCCTCGCTGGCCCTCGACGCCGCCGACCGGCCCCACATCAGCTACCGCGACCGGACGAACGACGACCTGAAATACGCCCGCTGGGACGGCGCCCAGTGGCTGACGGAGACGGTCACCAGCACCGGCGACGTGGGCTACTATACCTCGCTGGCCCTGGACAGCGCCGGCCGGCCGCGCATCACCTACTATGACAAGACCGACGGCGATCTCCAGTACGCATTCTGGACCGACTCAGCCCATTCGGCAAGCTCAGGGCAGGCCCATTCGGCAAGCTCAGGGCATACCTGGCAGATCGAGGCCGTGACGTCCGGCTACCAGGTGGGCTATTACAGCTCCCTGGTGCTGGACAGCGTGGACCTGCCCCACATCGCTTACCAGAACCACAGCCAGGGCGACCTGGAGTACGCCTGGCAGGGGCCGTAGCCGTGAACCAAGCAAAGCCCCGGCCACAGGCCGGGGCTTTCTGACTCTCCCATTTCAGTTGACCGATCTGAGTTCTGTTATCCCTGTACTCCGCTGACATTGGAGGGTCCGGTCGATGCCCGACGTCGGCTGTCTACCCGGTAAGGTTGTGGAAAAGAATCGCCCCAAACGAGGTGCCAGCCCGCGTTTTTTGCCTCCATCCAGGGATCATTGCTGCATTGACTGCTACCCCAAATGTCAGGCGAAAAGCAGGATCGGAAAAGAAAACCTCCCGGCCTAGCTACTGCCGCGCGACGTCTCATGCTGCTGTCCAGGGGATTCCTATTTCTAGTATTTGACAGAGGGGCAGATCTATGATATCATGTAAGCAAGTAATTACTTGCTTTAATGCTCGGAGGTTGGAAAAATGACCCAGAATGCCGACGATACCCGCCAGCGCATCCTGGAGGCGGCGGCCCAGGTCTTTGCCGAAAAGGGCTACGCCCGGGCCACGACCCGCGCCCTGGCCGACGCGGCCGGCGTCAACGAAGTGACCCTCTTTCGCCACTTTGGCAGCAAACAGGGCCTCTTTTCAGCCATCATCGAGACCTACGCCGGGCCGGCGCTGAACACGGCCATGGCCGCCCAGCTCACCGGCGACTACCGCCAGGACCTGCTGACCATGGGCCGCCACGTGTTGGCCGCCCTGCTGGAGCGCCGCGACGCCATGCGCCTGATGCTGTGCGAGGCCGAGCACTTTCCCGAGGTCCGCCAGGCGCTGGCCCAGAACCCGCGCCAGCTTCGCCAATCGCTGGCCGGCTACCTGCGACAGCAGATGGATCAGGACCGGGTGCGCCGCCTCCACGCCGAGGCGGCGGCCCAGGCCTTCTGGGGCATGTTTTTCGCCTACACGGTCAGCCTCTGGCTGGTCGACGAGCCGCTCGACCCCGAGCTGAGCACCGAGGACCTGGTCGCCCAATTCGTGGACATTTTCGTGGCGGGGACCCTGACCGGAGGGGAGCATGGAGAATAACGCCATCCACGTGCAGGCGGCCACGCGCCGCTTCAAAGACCTGGTCGCCGTGGACAACCTGTCATTCGAGGTGCAGCGCGGTGAGATCTTTGGATTGCTCGGTCCCAACGGCGCGGGCAAGACGACGACCGTCAATCTCATCACCGGCCTGCTGCGCCGCGACGGCGGCCAGGTCCGCGTGCTGGGCCACGACCCGCAGCGCCAGGCCCGGCAGGTCCGGCAGCGCATCGGCTACGTGCCGCAAGAGACCAACGTCTACCTCGACCTGAGCGCCGCCGACAACCTGTGGCACCACGCCGCCCTCTACTGCCGCGACCTGGCGGGCGTCGAGGGGCGCATCGAAGACCTGCTGAAATTGATGAACCTCTGGGCGCGGCGGGCGGACGCGGTGCGCACCTTTTCGGGCGGGATGAAGCGCCGCCTGGTGCTGGCCCGCGCCCTGCTCCACGACCCGGAGGTGATCTTTTTCGACGAGCCGACGCTGGGCGTGGACGTGCAGGCGCGGCACGTCATCTGGGCCCACATCCAGGAGCAGCGCGTCGCGGGCCAGACCTTTGTCGTCTCGACCAACGACATGGCCGAGGCCGACGCCCTGTGCGACCGGCTGGTGATCATCGACCAGGGGCGGGCCATCGCCCTGGACACGCCGGAGCGGCTCAAGGCCGACCTGGGCCGCGACATTGTGACGCTGCGCACCACGCCGCCCATCGCCGAGCCGGAGACCTTTTTCGCCGGGCTGGGGGTACAGGCGGTGGCCCGCCTCGCGCCCGACCAGTTGCGGCTGGAGATGCGCGACGCCGAGTCGATTGTCGGCGATCTGGTGGCGCGCATCGGCGCCGCCCACCGGCTGGAGTCGGTGCGCATCGCCCGGCCCACGCTGGACGACGTGTTCCTGCACCACACCGGCCGGGCATTGAGGGAATGAGCATGAAACGCTTCCAACTGCTTCTGCGCAACGAAGTCAAGCTCTTCCGCACGGCGGTGCCCATCCACCTGGTGGCCATCCTCCAGCCGACGGTCATGTACCTGCTCATGACCGCCATCCTGATCCACCCCACCTTTGACGTGAACGTCGCCCGGCCCGGCAGCGAGCTAGGCGCCGACCTGGTGGTTGCGCTGGAGGGGGCCGGTTCGCCCATCGGCCTGCCCTACGTTCGCCCCATCGTGGTGGACTGGGACGGCGGCGATGCCCAGGCAGCCCGCCAGGTGATCGTCGTCGAGGAGCGCGACGGCGTGCCCACGGCGGTGCAGTACTACGGCCTCATCGACAGCAACCTGGTCAAGAACTTTCGCAACCGGCTGACGGCGGCGGCGCTGCGCCTGTGGGACGCCGAGCTGGGCAGCCGGGCCGTGACCGTCGAGCAGCATCCCTGGCTGCCCCGCGACGTGTCGTACAACGTCTACTTTGGGATGGCCCTGCTGCCGATGGCCGTGTTTCTGGCCGCGGCGGCCATCGGCGCGACGCTGACCGCCCAAGAGTTCGAGTTCCGCACCGTGGTCGAGTACCGGCTGGCGCCCGCATCGCTGGGGCTGATCCTGGGCGCGCGCCTGGCGCGGCTGGCCCTCTCGGCGCTGCTGTCGGCCGGGGTCCTGCTGCTGGCTGTGGGCCTGGTCAACGACGCCTGGCCCGGCGAGGTTTGGCTGGTGGGCCTGATCTTGCTGCCGCTAGCGGTGATGGCCGGCTGCCTGGGCATCACGGCCGGGCTGGTGTTGCGCAAGATCATCCCGGCCTTTTTGGTGGCGCTGGTCGCGACCTTTGTCGGCTGGATCGTGGGCAGCTCTTTCGGCCTGGCTGCCGGGTTTGGGGCAAGCTACGAGCGGATCAGCCGGCTGACGCCCTTTACCCACGCCGTCGAGCTGCTCTTTCCCCGCTACTACGGGGCGACGGTCGGCGCGCCGGGCGTCTCGGCGCTGGTGCTGGCGTCCATGGCCGGTGGGGCGGTGGCTCTCACCGCGCTGGTCTACCGCTGGCGCATTCTGGGACAGGCGTGACATGAAACGATTCTGGATTCTGCTCCGCACCGAGCTGCTGGCCTGGCGCCACGATCCCATCAGCGCGCTGGGCGGCTTTATCCCGACGCTGTTTATCCTCATCGCCTTCGGGCTGCTCTTTGGCGGGCGGCTGACCTTCAAAATCGCCGTGCTAAACCACGACGCCGGCCCCTACGGCGCGCTCCTGCGCCAGACCTTTGACGAGGTGCTGTCGCCCTTTGGCACGCCCTACTACGACGTGGCCGACCTGGCGGAGGACGCGGCCTGGGCGGCGTATCACGCCCATCGGCTCGACGGGGTGTGGGTCATCCCGCCGGACTTTTCCCAGCAGTTGGAGGCCGGCGAGAACCCGGCGGTGGCGATGCACTTTGGCAACTACAACGACGACCGGGCCAAGAACCACCGCGTCTACGCGGCCGAGATCCTGTGGCGTTTTTACGAAGCGGTCGGCCAGCCCGCGCCGCCCCTGGCCCTGGCCGAGGAGTACCCGCTGCCGGAGATGATCGAGTGGTTCCCGGTCATTGCCATAGGCGTGGCGCTGCTGAGTTTCATGCTGGGGGGCATGATCAACATGTTCATGCTGACCCAAAAGGAGCAGGTGGCCCGCGTGACCCTCGAGTTCGGGCTGGCGCCTCGCTCGCTGGCCTGGGTGCTGCTGCCCAAGACGCTGTTGGCGCTGCTGATGGGCCTGCTGACCGGCACCGCCTTTCTGGGCATTCTCTCCCTGTGGCCGGGCGTCTGGCCGGGGCGCTTTCTGGGGGCCGTCTGGCTGCTGGCCGGGCTGGTCATCCTGTTCTGGGTGCCGCCGGCGCTGCTGGTCGGCATGCGCGCCCGCTACTTTGCCGGGATGATTGCCACCATCCTGAGTGGCTTGACCCTCTTTTTCGTCGGCGGCGGGCTGGGCCTGGTGCGGTCTAACTGGGAGGCCGTGCCCTGGTTCTCGCGCCTCTTCCCCAACGTCTATGCCGTCGACCCGCTGCGTGACCTGATCCTGTTCCACACCTGGCCGGCCGACTGGGTGCAGACGCTGCTGATTTTGCTCGGGTTCGCCGCCCTCAGCCTGGCCTTGGGCTTGGGACTGGCCGGACGCCAACTTCGGCGAGTGGCCTAATGCTCCTCGGAGCGGTTCAGTGGTGTCTGGGGGCTCTAGCAGGCTGTCGGAGAGGTATCTGCTCAATAAATCGGGGGTAAAGTCTATGGTGGTTCAGG
>CAYLZO010000014.1:14322-40148 GCA_964387775.1 uncultured Anaerolineaceae bacterium | reverse complement strand
GTATCTCGCGATCTCAGTTCTTGATGAACGTCACGTGCACAACCTGTGCCCCGTTTTCACAGTCGCCGTCAGTAATAACATGGAACTGTGGATCAGATTGACATTCGTCGCTTCCCTCTGATGGCACCACGCAGACGTACCATGTTCCCGGCTTGGCGTAATTGTCTAGGGAAAAACCCCAATTATGTTCATCACCAGCAAATTGCCCCAGATCATTCCATTCTGATTGAGTCCAAACACCCGCATGGCCTGGCCACCAGAGGTGTACCCAGATAGCACCAGCCAGTGCAACTCCACCTCGGTCAAAGGTGTGGCCGTAGATGCGAGTCAAGCCACAATTTGTCAAAGAATAGTCTACCTGGGCGGACCATGCAAACGAGGGCTTGGGCGTGTTGGTCGGCGGGGGTGGGCTCGTGGGCTTTTTCGTAGGCTTGGGTTTGGGCGCCGGCTTTTTGGTGGGCTTGGGCGTGGCGGTGGGTTCGGGCGTGTCGGTGGGCAGGGGGGTGTCGGTGGGCGGCGGCGAGGTCGGCGTGGCGGTGAGCACGATGGGCGTATTCGTCGGCGTCACGGGCGTCGGCGTAAAGGTCGGCGTCGGCGTGTCCGTGGGGATGGGCGTATTCGTCGGCGTCGGCGTGACGCTAAAAGTCGGTTTGGGCGTTTTGGTGGGCGTGGACGTCGGCTCCGTCTGGCGGCCGATGAGCGTGCTCCCTGAGCAGGCCAACATCACCGCGACAATGGCTATCACTGCAGCCAGGATAACCACTCGATTTCTCTTGCTCTTCATCATACCTCCCATGCATTTGGCCGGCTGCCTACAAAGCGAGCGCTGGGACGGTCCCGGTCCTCAGCGCGGGCAAACGACAGTGTCGGCCCGCCGGCCCTGGCGAGCAGAACGCGCGCTATTATACCACATTTGAAAAGAATGACAAATCACTCCAAAGGTGCGGTCTTGAAGGGGCGCCAGCAAAAGTGGACCAACTTGGTTTACTTTCTTCTCCCGCCCGGTTGCTTATCGATCCAAGCTGTGGTATCATGATGCGCGTGGCCAAGCCAATTGCCGGAGCCGGAGAACTCGAGAAGCTATAGGGCCAAGGAGGGTCAGAGTGAAACACATCGCCATCGCCTCTGTACTCGTGGTCGTTATCACCATCCTGCTGATCGTGGGCCTGGAGTCATTCGACCTTGTCCCCCAGCTCGCCAGCGAGGAAGGCGCCTTTGTGGACGACATGTTCCAGGCGCAAATTTACGTCATCGCCTTTATCTTTTCCCTGATCGTCGTGTTCATGCTCTACGCGGCCGTCGTCTTTCGACGCAAGCCAGGCGAGACCGGCGACGGTGCATACGTGAAAGGCAGCGTGCCCCTGGAGATCGCCTGGACGGTCATTCCCCTCATCGTTGTGATGGGCTTTGGCGTGGCCGGTGCCCGGCACCTGGGTGAGATGACGGCCCCCGCTCCGAACGAGCTGGTCGTCAAAGTGACCGGCTTTCAGTTCGGTTGGAGCTTTGCCTATCCCCAATACGACTTCACCTCGTCCGAACTCTACCTGCCTCGCGGCCGCCAAACGTACTTCCGCATCACCTCCCGCGACGTGATCCACTCCTTCTGGGTGCCCGAGTTCCGCGTCAAGCAGGACGCCGTGCCCGGCCGCTGGACCGAGTTGCGCGTCACGCCTACTGAAACCGGCGATTTCCGCATCCGCTGTGCCGAGATGTGCGGCTATGCCCACTCGGCCATGTACGCGCCCGTCGTCGTCGTCGAGCCGGACGATTTCCAGGCCTGGCTGGAGGGCCAGGAGATCGAGGCGCCGGCCGAGGGCGAGGAATCGCTGGTGGAGCGCGGGAAAAAGATGGCCAACGAGCAGGGCTGCCTCTCCTGTCACAGCGCCGACGGCAGCGAGATGGTCGGCCCCACGTGGCTGGGCCTCTTTGGCAACGAACGCCAGTTGGAGGACGGCTCGACCGTCGTCGCCGACGAAGAGTACCTGCGCTCCTCGATCCTCGACCCCAATGCCCAAGTCGTGGCCGGTTATCCCGCCATCATGCCCAACGCCTACGACTTTCTCGCCGAGGAGGACGTCACCGCCGTCATCGAATACATCAAAAGCCTGGATCAATGAACAAGGCGCAAGGCACAAGGCACAAATGACCAACGTTATACGCATCACGCGTCACGTTTCACGCTGAGGAGAAACACGCATGACCCCACTTAGATTGGGACTCGTCCGAGGCGTACTCGCCCAGATCGCCGGCACCGCCCTGGGTATCCTCCTGGTCGTCGTCGGCCGGGTGCTGATGGGCCTGGACCCCTGGGCCGCCGAGCCGGCCGTCGTCGTGGGCGGCATAGTCGGCATCCTGGCCTTTTTGATCGGCGTCGGCTCCTTCGACGACTGGTTCAAATGGACCCGGGGCGAAGAGACGCCCCTGCACCACGGCCCGCCCGCCGACGAGCCGGCCTGGACCCGCTACCTGGGCACCGATTATAGTCACAAGGTCATCGGCGTCCAGTACATCGTCCTCGCTATGGTGCTGATCCTGGTGGGCGGTGGGTTGGCCGGGGCCTTCCGGGTGGAGTTGTCCCAGGCGGGCCGCGATTGGCTCGATCCCGCCGTCTTTAACACCATGATCGGCATGCACGGCTGGGTCATGATCGCCGCCATCCTGCTGGGCATCGGCGGGCTGTCCAACTATTTAATCCCGCTGCTGATCGGCGCCTCCGACATGGCCTTTCCGCGCCTCAACGCCCTGGCCTTCTGGATCAACGTGCCGGCGGGTCTCACTCTCTTTGCCAGCATGTTCATCGGCGGCTGGGACACCGGCTGGACGGCCTACCCGCCCCTGAGCGCCATCGCCCCGCTGGGCATGCAGCTCTACTTTGTCTCGGTCTTTTTCATGGGCCTGTCCTCGATCCTGGGCGCGGTCAACATCATCACCACCATCCTGGTCATGCGCGCGCCGGGCATGAGCCTCTTTCGCATGCCCATCTTTGCCTGGGGCGTGTTGTCCACCAACATCATCGCCCTGACGGCCACCCAGCTCATCGCCCTGTCGTTCATCATGGTCATGTTCCAGCGGTTGCTGGGCATGGGCTTCTTTGACCCGGCCCAGGGCGGCAACCCCATCCTCTTCCAACACCTCTTCTGGTTCTACTCCCACCCGGCGGTTTACATCTTTGTCCTGCCCGGCCTGGCCATCATCAGCGAGCTGCTGCCGGTTTTCGCCCGCAAGCCCCTCTTTGGCTATAAATGGGTCGCCCTGTCGAGCATCGCCATCGCCCTCGCCGGCTTTTTGGTGTGGGCCCACCACATGTTCACCTCGGGCATGGAGGACTTTTTGCGGGTGCCCTTTATGTTCACCACGCTGCTGGTGGCCGTGCCCACGGGCGTCAAGTTCTTTAGCTGGATCGGCACCATGTGGCAGGGCAAACTCACCTTTCCCACGCCCATGCTCTTTGTCCTCGGCGCGCTGTCCGTCTTTCTCATCGGCGGGCTGACCGGGCCGCCTAACGGCATCGTCACCACCGACCTCTTTTTGCACGATACCTACTGGATCGTGGGCCACTTTCACGCCACCATGTTCGGCGGGTTCGTCTTTCCCTTCTTTGCCGCGCTCTATTTCTGGTTCCCCAAGATCACGGGCCGGATGTACAACGAGCGCCTGGGCAAGATCCACTTCTGGCTGATGACGCCCGCCTTCTGGGTACAGAGCATCGGCCAGGTCCAGGTCGGCCTGAAGGGCATGCGACGCCGCATCGTGGATTACGACGCGGCCCTGGGCATCGAGGGCGGGCAGATGCTGATCACCGTCGCCGGGTTCGTCATCGGCCTGTCGGTGCTGATCATGATCGTCAACCTCGTGCGCAGCGCCCGGCACGGCCCCGTCGCCGAGCGCAATCCGTGGCGCTCCCGCTCGCCGGAGTGGTTGATTCCGTCGCCGGTGCCCGAGGTAAGCTACGCCCGACCCTTCCACGTCGTCGGCGACCCCTACGACTATGGCCTGCCCGATTCGACCTACGTCCAGATGCCGCCGCCGGCCACGGCGG
The DNA here is from genome assembly GCA_964387775.1 of uncultured Anaerolineaceae bacterium. Taxonomy (GTDB): domain Bacteria; phylum Chloroflexota; class Anaerolineae; order JAAYZQ01; family JAAYZQ01; genus CAYLZO01. Next base: position 36,109 of record CAYLZO010000014.1, on the reverse strand, counting down.
CCGCCGGCGAGTGAAGGAGGATATTGGATAATGGATATTGGGGATTTTGGTCTGGTTCTAGCCATTGCTGCCGGGCTGCTGGTCGTAGCCGGCGGCATGGGCGCGGCCCTGGCCTTTGTCGTCGAGCAGATCTTTCCCGTGCCCGTCGCCGAGATGCCGGAAGGGGCGGAGAAGGAGTCGGTCCCGCCCGCGCTGCTGGCGACGCGTAAGGCGGCCTACCGGCGGGGCATTTTCGTCGGCGTCGGTCTGGCCGTGCTGACGGGCATCGAATTCGCCGTCGCCGGCCTGCTCAGCGGCTCGGCGGCGCTGCTGCTCGTCCTGGGGCTGGCCAAGGCGGGCATCATCGTCCAATACTACATGCATCTCGACAGCGTGTGGAGCAGAGAGGCGCATTGATGAGTTCCCAAACCCTGACCGAGTACCGGATTCGCACCCGGGCCAACCGCCTGGGCCTCTGGCTCTTTTTCGTCTCCGAGTCGTTCATGTTCGGCGGGCTGCTGGTCTCGCGCTTTTACCTGTGGGGCAACACCCGCCCCGAGCTGGACCAGACCCTGGGCCTGATCGTGACCTCGATCCTGCTGCTCAGCAGCGTGTTCATGAACCGCGCCGAGTCGGCCATCGCCCACGACGACCGCGAGACCTTTCTCAACAGCTTGCTCATCACTGCCGGGCTGGGCGTCCTCTTTCTCGTCGGCGTCGTCGGCTTTGAGTGGCAGGGCCACATCGGCCCCTCGGACGGCGTGTTCGGCGCCGTGCTCTTTGGCATGACGGGCCTGCACGCCCTGCACGTCCTCAGCGGCGTGGTGCTCCTGCTCCTCATCTGGAACGCCGGGCGCAACGGCCGCTTTTCCGCCGAGCGCCACTGGGGCGTCGAGGCCACGGCCATCTACTGGCACTTTGTGGACGTCGTCTGGGTGTTCTTTTACCCCGCCCTCTACCTCATCGGCACGGTGAGCCATTAGTGGTTAGTGGGCAGTGATCAGTGGTCAGCAGGCAATGGGCCGTTCTGAGCAATGAGGAGCCAATGACTGACCACTACCCACTGACCACTACCCACTGATCACTACCCACTCCCATGAACCCGACGCTGAGTGTCCTGCTCCTCTCCTGGGCGTGGCGGCCCGAGATCATGCTGACGCTGGGGCTGGCGGCGGCGCTGCACGTGGCGGGCCGTTGGCGGCTCAAGCGGCGGGGCAGCACCAGCCTGGTCAGTCCCTGGCGCACCGCCTCCTACCTGGCCGGCCTGGCCTTCGTCTGGATCGCCCTCCTGTCGCCCATCGACGTGCTCAGCGGCCAGTTCTTTTTCATGCACATGATCCAGCACCTGTTGCTGGTCATGATCGCGCCGCCCCTGCTCTGGCTGGCCCGGCCCATGCCCGTGGCCATGTGGGGCCTGCCCCGGGGTCTGCGGCGGGAGGTGGGCCGCTGGCTGCACGCCGACTCGCCGCTGCGCCAGGCCGTGCGCGCCGTCACCCCGCCGGGCCTGGTCTGGCTCTATTTCGTCGCCGTGCTCGTCGGCTGGCACGAGCCCCAGCTCTACAACCTGACCCTGGAGAGCGACCTGGTCCACGACCTGGAGCACCTCAGTTTTTTCGTCACGGCCCTGCTCTTCTGGTGGCACGTCGTCGGCGCGGCGCCCCGCTTTCACGAAAAGCTGTCGCCCGGCGTGCGCATCGGCTACGCCCTGGCCGCCGTGCCACCCAACGCCCTGACCGGCGTCGCCCTGTCGTTCGCCACCGAGCCGCTCTACCCCCACTACACGACCGTGCCGCGCCTGTGGGGCATCTCGGTCATGGAGGACCAGATGCTGGGCGGCGTCATCATGTGGATTCCGGGCAGCATGATGTACATCGTCGCCGCGCTGGTGCTGATTGCGGGCATGCTGCGCGAGGAGACGACAGCCGAGGGCCAGACTGTCTGAAAATTGTATACGAGGTGATGGGGTCCACCATAACCGCCAACCGGCTGATGACTCCTGCCGACATTACACGTAGGAGAAATCAACGATGCACAAGGTACTTTGGGTTGGCTTGGGTGGTTTTGCGGGAGCGATTCTGCGTTATCTGATAGCCGGCTGGGTTCAAAGATGGACAGAGAGCATCAACTTCCCGCATGGGACATTGGCCGTCAATCTGATGGGGTGTTTCATCATCGGCTGGCTTTCACAGTTGCTGGAGAGCCGGGGTCTTTTCGGGATCGAAGCTCGCCTGTTTATCTTTATCGGCCTGTTGGGGGCGTTCACTACCTTCTCGACCTTTGGAAACGAAACGATAAACCTTTTGCGTGAGGGGGATGCTTTTCTCGCCCTGGGCAACGTAGCCGGACACGTGATGTTGGGCCTGGGGCTGGTGTGGTTAGGCCGGGCACTGGCTGAACTGATTTGGAGGTAGGAGAATGCTTCCAGAGGATGGGTGTCTACTCCGCGTGTTCATTGGCGAGAGCGATAGATTTGAGGGCAGGCCATTGCATGAATGGATTGTGCTAAAGGCACGTCAGGAGGGGTTGGCGGGGGCGACAGTTCTCCGGGGAATGATGGGGTTCGGACCGAGCAGCCGCATCTATACGACCAAGATACTTCGGCTCTCGGAGGATTTGCCGATTGTCATTGAAATCGTGGATACCCGTGAAAAGATCGAGAGTTTCCTGGAGATTATCGACAGCGTAATTGGTGAAGGGTTGGTGACGTTGGAAAAAGCCCGAATACACTTGTACAGAGGTAGGAAATAAGTGTTCAAGGGGGTGTGCCCGAACCGCTCGCTTTCGCCGATCAGACGAGGGGAACCGGTCAGCACGCCGTCCGGCGCCATGCTCTTGATCCTATTCAAGGTCCGGGTCGTGACCCTGCTGCTGGTCGCGGCGGTGGGTGGCGCCTTTCTGGCCGCCGATGGCTGGCCCGGCACGGCGAGCCTGTTCCTGCTGCTGATCACCGGCGGCCCGGCGGCGGCGGGCGCCTCGGCCATCAACCAGTACCTGGAGCGGCGCCTCGACGCCCGCATGGAGCGCACCCGCCAACGCCCCCTCGCTGCCCAGGCCCTGGCGCCGACCGGCTGGGTGCCCTACGCCGGCGCGGCCATGATCCTGGTCCCGGCCCTGGTCGTGCTGCCCTTCCACCCGGCGCTGAGTTTCTTCGTGCTGCTGGGCGCCGCCATCTACCTCGTCGTCTACACAATCTGGCTCAAGCCGCGCACGCCACTCAACATCGTCGTCGGTGGGGCAGCGGGGAGCGCCGCCGTGCTCAGCGGGGCGGCGGCGGCCGGCGCCTGGTCCGATCCCGGCGCGTTGGTGCTGGCCGGCCTCGTCTTTCTCTGGACACCGACCCACTTTTGGAGCATGGCCATCGCCTACCGCGACGATTACGCCCGCGGCGGCTTTCCCATGCTGCCGGTGCAGACCACGCCCCGGGCGGCGGCCGGCTGGGTGCTGCTCCACGCGGCGGCAGCCTCGCTGGCGGCGCTGGCGCTGGCCGCGCTGCCGGCTCTCGGCTGGCCCTACCTGGCCCCCGTGGCCCTGGCAACCGCCGTCTTTCTGGCCCTGAGCCTGCGCCTGCTCGCCGGCCCGACCCGACCCCGCGCCCTGGCCCTCTTTCACACCTCAAACCTCTATTTGGCGCTGGTGATGGCCCTGGTCTGCCTGGATACGATTGTAGCGTGATGCGTAAAACGTAATGCGTGAGAGACAATCACGCATCACGTTTCACGCATCACACCTCGCGGAGAACACACAATGGGGACCCTGAATCCCGACATCCCATCGGAAGAACTAATCCGCGCCCTCAACGCGGCGGCGACCGTCATGCGCGGCTTTCGCCAGGCGGTCATGATGCCCGAGCACCTGCTGCTCGCCTTCCTGGACGACGAGACCCACGGCGCCCACAAGCTCCTGGCCCGCTTTGCCCAGGAGCGAGGCTTTGACCTGGGCAAGCTCACCCGCGCCGTCGAGGACCAGGCTCGCGCCCGCCGCGCCGCCGACCAGGATTTCGACTTTGTCGCCGACGACGGCAGCCGCGTGCCCCTGGGCAACGAGACGCTCGTCGTGCTCGACGAGGGGCGGGCCATCGCCCGCGCCCGCGACGAGATCTGGGTCGGCACCGAGGACGCGTTGGCGGCCATGAGCCAGTCCGGCGTCTCGACGGCGGGACTGCTCCAGCAACGCGGCATCACGCCCCGCGCCCTCAGCGCCCTACTCTCCGACTCGGCGCTGGCCCGCCAGACGACGACGCGCGACCTGGTGGCCCTGGCCCGCGACGGCGAGGTCCAGCCCGTCTACTACCGGCAGGACCTGCTGCGCGAGCTGTTCAATCTGCTGAGCCTGGCCCGCGACCGGCACGTGGTCCTCGTCGGGCCGGCGGGCGTGGGCAAGCGCTCGCTGGTCCACAGCCTGGCCCTGCTCATCGCCGAGGGGCAAGGTCCGGGCGACCTCACGTCGGTGGTCGAGATCGCCGAGCCGGCGCTGCTGGCCGACGCCTCGCGGGCGGTGGGGGCCGGTCGGCGCAAGGCGGCCGGTGGCGTGCTCTTTTTGCCCAACGTGCACCGCTTTTTCGGCTCGGTGCTGGAGATCGAGTTCCCCAAGGCCCAGGCCGACGTGCAGCGCGCCCTCCTGGAGGAAAAGACCGTCGTGGTCGGCACAGCGACCGACGCCGAGTACCAGGCCCGTTTGGCCGCCAACTCGGCCGTGAGCGAGCACAGCCACGTCCTCAAGGTCCCCGAGCCGGACCACGACACGACCGTCGAAATTCTGCGCGTCCACAAGCCCCACGTCGAGGCCGACTACGAGATCACCATCGCCGACGAGGCGCTGGCGTCGGCGGCGACCTTCGCCAAGCGCTACGTGGCCGACGCCGTGTTGCCTGCCAGCGCGCTGCAACTCCTCCACCGCGCCTGCGCCCTGCTGAAAATGGGTGCTCGCTTCGGCTTAACTCAGCGCAAGCAGCCTCAACTCGCCTCGCTCCGCGGCCCGGCCACCACCTCCGATGCCCAACTCGACGCCGACGACGTGACCCTGGCCGCCAGCCTGATGACGGGCATCCCGGTGGCCAAGCTGGGCGCCGACGAGCGCAGCCGCTACGCCCACATGGTCGAGCACCTCCACCGGCGCATCATCGGCCAGGACGAAGCCGTGCTGGCCGTCAGCCGGGCGGTCAAGACGGCGCGCGTCGGCCTGAAGGACCCCCGGCGGCCCATCGGCGCCTTCCTCTTTCTGGGACCGACGGGCGTGGGCAAGACCGAGCTGGCCAAGGCCCTGGCCGAGTTCCTTTTTGGCGACGAGGAGGCGACGGTCACGCTGGACATGAGCGAGTACCAGCAGGAGCACACGGTCAATCGCCTCATCGGCGCGCCGCCCGGCTACGTCGGCTACGAGAGCGGCGGCCAGCTCACCGACGCCGTGCGCGAGCGGCCCTACACCGTCGTCCTGCTCGACGAGGTGGAAAAGGCCCATCCCCGCGTGCTCGACATCCTGCTGCAAGTGATGGAGGAGGGCCGGCTGACCGACGGCCAGGGCCGCACGGCCAGCTTCCGCGATGCGGTCATCATCATGACCAGCAACCTGGGCTCGGAATTCCTCGACGAGCCGGTGCTGACCGACGCCGCCCGCGAGTTGGTCATGCACAAGCTCAAGACGACGCTCCGGCCCGAGTTCCTCAACCGCCTGGACGAGGTCATCCTCTTCCACCCGCTCTCGCCCGACCAATTGCGCCAGATCCTGGGGCTGATGCTCAAGAAGGAGGCTCGGCTGCTGGAGGCCCAGGGCCTCGGCCTGGAGGTGAGCGAGTCGGCCCGCACCTGGCTGCTGGCCCAGAACGAGCATCCCGAGTGGGGTGCCCGCCCCCTGCGCCGCATCCTCGCCCGCCACCTGCGCGAGCGGCTGGCCGACTACCTGCTGACGGCGGAGCCAAAGCCCGGAGCGAAGGTGTACGTGGATGCGGATGAGGCGGGATTGACGTTTGAGATGAGCCAAGCTCCCTCTCCCCTGGGGGAGACACGTCGTTAGGGCCTTGGCCGGGTTGGGGTGAAGGGGGAGATTGTGCCAGAAAACAGGATGCCATGAGTGAAATTACCATCCGCCCGGCGACCGCCGCCGACCTGGACCAGGTCTACGACATCTGGTACCAGGCCGAGGTCGAGGACTATCCCGACCCGCCGCCGCGCGGCGACGTCCCGGCCATCTTCTACCACGAGCTGGACACGGGCACGGTGCTCGTCGCCGAGGGCGGGGGCCGGGTTCTCGGCTACACGGCGCTGACCGTGCGCGGCGACGTCGCCTACCTCTCCGAGCTGTACGTGCGCCAGGACCGGCAATCGTCGGGCGTGGGCCAGGGGCTGCTGGCGCGCATCCTGCCCCGCGACGGCCGCACCTGCTGCACCCTCAGCTCCGACGATCCGCGCGCGCTGGCCCTCTACATCCGCGCCGGGCTGCGCCCCCGCTGGCCCCACTACCTGCTCCAGGCCCGCAGCGAGCGCCTGGGCGACCTGCCCGCCACCGGCGTGGACGTGGTCGAGGCCCAACCCAGCGACCCCGACCTGGTCCGCTGGGACGCCGAAATCGGTGGTCGGCACCGCCCCCAGGACCACGCCTGCTGGCTCGCGCACGCGGGTGCCGTGCCGCTCTGGTTCCGACGCCGGGGCGAGGTCATCGGCTACGGCTACGCCCAGCGGCGCAGCCACGAGGCGCTCTGGCAACCCGAGGCGCTGTCCCTCGGCCCCCTCGGCGGGCGCACGGCCGGCGACGCCCTGGCCTGCATCTGCGCCGCCGTGGGCTGGGCGGCTCAGCGGGCGCCGATCTTGCGCCTGGGCGTGCCGGCGGCCCATCCCGGCCTGCCCGTCCTGCTGGAAGCCGGGTTCCACATCACCTACGTCGAGACCTTTGTCTCGACCGCCGAAGACGCTTTTGCCGACCCACGCCGCTACCTGCCGTCGAGTAGCACCCTTTATTGACGTGACCACTGCTACAGACGCCGGAGCCGCCACCGCCTACAATCAGGGTAGAAAGAGATGAAACCACTCGATTTTGACGTCGTCGTCGCCGGCGCCGGGGCCGGGGGCACGGCAGCCGCCTACTATTTGACGCAGGCCGGGCTGGGAGTGCTGGTCGTCGAGAAAGCCCACCTGCCGCGCTACAAGGCCTGCGGCGGGGCCATTCCCCGCCCGACCCTGGACCGCTTCCCCTTCGATTTTGAGCGCGTCATCCAGGCCGCGCCGACGGCGGTCCGCATCACGTTCCCGGACCTGCCGGCCGTGGACGTGCCGCTGGACGAGCAGCCCATCGTCATGGTCATGCGCCAGGAGTTCGACGCCTTCCTGCTGGCTCAGGCGGACGCGGAGCTGTGGGCCGGTCAGCCCGTCCATGGTGTCGTGGAGCACGCCGACCACGTGCAGGTCCAGGTCGGCGAGCGGACGCTGACGGCCCGCTACCTGGTCGGCGCCGACGGGGCGACCTCGCAGGTGGCCCGCGAACTGGGTCTGCGCCGCAACCGGCGCCTGACCGGCACGCTGGAGGCCGAGGTGCCACTGGACGGAGATGCCACCCTCCGAGAGCGGTTTGGCGCCCGGGCCGTCTTTTCGCTGGGCACGCTGCCCTGGGGCTACGCCTGGGTCTTTCCCAAGGGCGAGCACCTGTCGGTCGGCATCGGGCGCTTTCGGCCGGGGCGCATCGACCTCCGGGCCGTGCTTCGGCGTGAGATGGACCGCCTGGGCGTCCCGCTGGATGGGGTTCAACTCCACGGGCACCCGCTGCCTTGCTATCAATTTCCGCGGTGGCCCTTCTGGCGGGGCAACCCCCAGGAGCCGCTCTCGACGCGGCGCTGCGTGCTGGTCGGCGACGCGGCCGGCCTGGTGGACCCGCTGCTGGGCGAGGGCATCCGCTACGCCATCGGCAGCGCCCGGCTGGCCGCGCAGGCCATCGTCCGCGACGATCTGTCGGGCTACGAAGCCGCCATCTGGCGCGAGATGGGACACAGCCTGGCGACGGCGGGGCTGGTGGCCAACACCTACTACCGCCTGCCCTGGCTCTGCTACCAGGTCGGCGTGCGCAACCCGGCGACGGCCCGCCACTTTGTCGATGCGCTGACCGAACGTGTTAGCTATGAGAAAATCGGCCGGCGGCTCATCGCAGCCACGCTGCGCTGGCTGCTGAGATTAGAGAAGGAGCAAGACACGTGATCCAAGTCCGAGATTTCCAAGAAGTCAAAGTCCAACCCGCCCTCGAAGGGGTGACGATGCGCGTCGCCATCGGGCCGGAGGAGGGCGCGCCGTTCTTCAACATGCGCATCTTTGAGGTCCAGCCCGGCCACGCCACGCCCCACCACAGCCACTGGTGGGAGCACGAGGTTTTCGTGCTGTCGGGGCAGGGTGTGGTCAAGACCGCCGAGGGGGACCGGCCCATCGGCCACGGCAGCACGGTGTTCGTGCCCGGCGGCGAGATGCACTGCTTCCAGAACACCGGCGACGACGTGCTGCGCTTCCTCTGCCTGGTGCCCCAGGAGTGGCTGCACGGCGTGGAAAAGCCCGCAGCGTGAGCGACACACGCATCGGCCTGCTGACCGGCCCGGTGGGCGTGGGCAAAACGACGATTGCCGAGCGCGTCGTCGGCCGGGCGGTGCGCCGGGGCGTGGTCTGCGGCGGGTTGCTCGCCCCGGCCATGAAAAACGCCTGCGGCCAGAAGGTCGGCATCTGGGGCGTGGACGTCCTCGGCGGCGAGCGGCGGGTCCTGGCCCGCACCGACCGCGCCCCTTCGGGCTTGAGCCCCTCAGGGCAAAGCCTGGGCGGCCCGGCCGTCGGTCCTTACTCCTTCGACGCCGAGGCCCTGGACTGGGCGGTCGCGGCCATCGAGGGCGCCGTCGGGGCCTGCCACCTGCTCGTCGTGGACGAGATCGGCAAACTGGAGCTGTGGCAGGACGCCGGCCTGGCCCCCGTGCTGCCCCAGTTGACCACCTGCGAGGTCCATCGCGCCCTGGTGCTGGTCCGCGAATCCCTCCTGGCCGAGTTGCAGGACCGGCTGGGGCCGGTGGACCAGGTCGTGTTTGAAGCCAGCGAGGAGAATCGGGAGGCGCTCCCCGCTCAGATTGTTGAACGTTTTGTGCAACCCGGTGGGGACAAGGTGACACAACCCCCACCCCAAACCCAACAGGAAGTGTAACATGGCAAACTTGAAGACTGGAGACCCAGCAATTTCGTTCGAGCTGCCCGGCGTAGACGGCGAGACCTACTCACTGGCAGGGCTCAGCGAGGGCAAAGAGGCGACGGCAGTGGTGTTTATGTGCAACCACTGTCCCTACGTGCTGGCCTGGCTGGATCGCCTGATCGCCGTGGCCAAGGACTATGCCGAGCAGGGCGTGGCCTTTGCCGGCATCAACGCCAACGACGTGACCAAGTACCCGGCCGACAGCTTTGAGAACATGCAAAAGCTGGCCAAGGAGCGGGGGCTGCCCTTCCCCTACCTGCACGACGAGACGCAGGAGGTGGCGACGGCCTACGGCGCCGAGCGCACGCCCGAGATTTTCCTCTTTGACGCCGACATGAAGCTGCACTATCACGGCGCGCCCGACGACAACTACGAGGAGGAGAAGGCCAGCGAGCCCTACCTGCGCCACGCCCTCGACGCGGTGCTGGCCGGCGAGACACCCCGCGTGGCCGAGACGCCGCCGGTGGGCTGCACGATCAAGTGGAAGTAAAGCATCAAGCATAGCGGGGAGCTGGGTAAGAATCCAGCTCCCCGCTCTCTAGTTCATTGGTCTCAACGCCCGGCGGATCATGTCCTTCGACGGCACGGGCGAAAAGCGGCCGTCCTCCAGGACGTAGACGCGGCAGGTCAGGGCTGTGCCCATCTGCGCCGCGCCCTGGGCGTCCACGTCGGCGCCGTTCACGCGGATGGTGGGCGAGCCGGGGAACTTGAGTCGCCCGGCGTCCTCGTCGGTCACGACCTCGATCCGCTCGACGGGCGCCTCGATGCCCTCCTCCGCCAGCACCTCCTGGAGCCGGGTCATGGCCTCAGGATGGGACGGGCACTCTTCCCAGAACAAAAACTCGATCTTGAGTTCGTCCTCCACAGAAAACCCCCTCAGTTTTAGTATAACACAGATCGCCCGTTCTCTCAATGCCCTGGTGCGTCGGAACAAGGAATTTGACAATTGAAGGTAGTCCAGGTATAGTGGGGTTCGTGACTGAGGAGAAAGAGCGCCCCTTGGGCGAGTGGCTGAAAGAGCGTCGAGAAGAACTGGACCTCAGCCTGGAGCAGGTAGAAGAGGAGACGCGCATTCGCGTCCGCTACCTCCAAGCTCTGGAAGCAGAGGATTTCGACGCGTTGCCCGATCCCGTCGTGGGGCGCGGATTCCTGCGAAACTATGCCGCCTACCTGGAGCTCGATCCGCAGGAGGTGGCGGACCGCTATTCGCGCCAAGTCGCCCCGCCGCCGCCCGAATCCCGGTCGGTTGACGAGCCAACGCCCTTTACAGAGGAGCCCTTCCGGCCTATGGCGCTCCACGAGATGCCCGCCGCGCGCCCGCCGAGGGCCTTGGCCCTGGGCCTGGTTGCCATCCTGATCGTCGCCCTGGCCCTCCTGGCCTGGTGGAGCTATCCCCGGCTCCAGGGCCTGCTGGCCCAGGACCAGGCGACGGCCACGCCGATGGGGATGGTTACGGCGACCCAGCGGGCGATAAACACCGCCCTGGCAACCGCCACCCACACGCCCACACCGGCGCCCACAGCCACAGAGGCGACCTTGACAACCGAGCCCTCGCCCACCCTCGAATTGACGTTGACGCCCACCTACACCCCGTCGCCCACGCCCTCGCCGTCGCCGCCCGTGTACACCGGCGTCTTCCTGGAACTCGTCTTGACCGACACCTCCTGGATCCAGGTCACCGTCGACGGCGTGCGCGAATTCCAGGGTGAATTGGAAGCCGAGAGCCACCGGTCGTGGTACGGCGACCAGCGCATCGAACTGCGCATCGGCAACGCCGGGGCAGTCATTGTCACGGTTAACGGCCAGAACCTGGGCACGCTGGGTGCCGTGGGTGAGGTCGTGGATCGTGTCTTTGAGAAGGTGGGCGACGACGTGACCCAGGCGACGGTCACGCCCGAGGTCACCGGCACGGTCACGGTCGAAGCAACGGCCGAAGCAACGGCAACGCTCCAGGTCACAGCCACTGCCACCGGCGAAGCGACGCCCATCCCCGAGACCGGCACCCCGACGTCCGAGCCCACGGCATTGCCACCCACGGACACGCCCACCGTCGAGCCCACGCCGGTCCTCTCGCCGACCGAACCCATCACCCCCACCGCGACGCCCTAGCGGCCAGGGAGCATCGGCGCATGAGGCCCGGGCAGCATCCCCTCGTCGGCATCACCTCTACCGAGATCCCGTCCGGCGACGAACACGGTGCCACCAAGATCGGCCAGAATCGATCCTACGTCCGCGCCCTGAGCGGGGCCGGCGCCGCGCCGCTGCTCATCCCCCACGTCACCGATCCCACCCGCCTGCGCGCCCTCTACGACCGGCTCGACGGCCTGCTGCTGCCCGGCGGCGGTGACGTCGATCCGGCCCGCTACGGCCAGGCGCCCCACGAAAAGACGGCCAACGTCGCCCCCGAGCGAGACGAGGTCGAGCTGGCGCTGGCCCGCTGGGCCGTGGCCGAGGGCAAGCCGCTGCTGGCCATCTGCCGGGGTATCCAGGTGCTGGACGTGGCGCTGGGCGGCACGCTCTACCAGGACATCGAGGCCCAGGTACCCGGCGCCGGCAAGCACGATTGGTATCCGGGCCATCCCCGCGACAAGCGAGCCCATCACGTAACCATCAGCCCTGATTCCCGTCTGGCCTCGATCCTGGGCGCAACCGAATACGCCGCCAACAGCCTGCACCACCAGGCCATCCAGGACGTCGCCCCCAACCTGACCGTCGTCGCCCGCGCCCCCGACGGCCTCGTCGAAGCGGTCGAGATCGACGATCACCCCTTCGCCCTCGGCGTCCAGTGGCATCCTGAAGAACTCGCGCCCGCCGACCGCCGCGCCCAGGCCCTCTTGGCCGCTTTCGTGAAAGCCTGCCAGCGATGACGGTCCATCCAATCCTTCGACAACGCTCAGGACATGCCTCCATCGCCCTCTTTGACTCCGGCGTGGGCGGCCTCTCGGTGCTGCGCGAGGTCGTGCGGCAACTGCCCCGCCACGACGTGCTCTACGTGGCCGACACGGCCCACGTGCCCTATGGCGCGCGGGATATCGAGCAGATTCGGTCGTTTTCCGTCGCCATCACCTCGTTTTTGGTGGAGCGAGGGGCCGACGTCGTGGTCGTCGCCTGCAACACGGCCTCGGCGGCGGCGCTGTATCACTTGCGGGCCCGCTTCGATCTGCCCATCGTGGGCATGGAGCCGGCCGTCAAGCCCGCCGTAGAGCGGACGCGCCGCGGCCACGTGGGCGTCATCGCCACCGAGGCCACCTTCCAGGGCGAGCTCTTTGCCCGGCTGGTCGAGCGCTTTGCTCGCGATACCACCGTCCACACCCAGGTCTGTCCCGGCCTGGTGGAGCGGGTCGAGGCCGGCCAGATCGACGACGCCGGGACCGAGGCGCTGCTGCGCGCGTACCTGGCCCCGCTGCTGGCGGCGGGCATCGACTCGCTGGTGCTAGGCTGCACCCACTATCCCTTCCTCCGGCCGGCCATCGAGCGGCTGGTCGGTCCAGACGTGGCCGTTATCGACCCGGCGCCGGCCGTCGCCCGCCAGGCGGGCCGGATGCTGGCCCGCCCGGGCGTGCAAGGCGGCGCGGGCCGGGGCCAGGTGACCTACTTTACCAGCGGCGACCCGGTGGCCTTTGCGGCGACCGTCCGGCGCCTGGTGCACATCCACGGCGTGGTGCGCGGCGTGCGCTGGGAGAGAAACGAGCTGGTGCTGAGATGAACGACACAGACGCAAAGAAACAGCTCTTTCGGACCCTGGCCTTTGCCGGATTCTTCCTCTACCTCGGGTTCAACATCTGGCGGGCCGTGTTCAACAACTTTGCCGTCGAAGAGATCGGCGTCACCGGCGGGCAGATCGGCTGGATCCAGTCGGTGCGCGAGGTGCCGGGCCTCCTCGGTTTTGTCCTCGGCTTCCTGGCCATCTGGCTCTCCGAGATGCGGGTGCTGGGCCTCAGCGTGCTGCTGATGGGCCTGGGCCTGGTGCTCAGCGGGTTTGCCGACAGCCTCAGCATGCTCATGATCGGCACGCTGGTGATGAGCGTCGGCTTTCACTTTTTTTACCCCAGCAACAGCAGCCTGGTGCTCATGGGCGTGGGCCGGGAGGACGCGCCCAAGTGGCTGGGCCGCCTGAGCAGCGTCGCGGCGCTGGCAGCGGCGGCTGGCACGCTGGCCGTCATGATCCTGGTCGATGGCCTGGAACTCGGCCCGCTGCGGATTCCCGCCTGGGGCTACCGGACGACGCTCTGGGTTTCCGGCGGCATCGTCGTCGCCGGCAGCCTGTTCGCCATGCGCAACGGCCGGAAATACGGCGGCGAGCGGCGGCGGCGCAAGGTCATCTTTCGCCGCGAGTACTGGCTCTATTACTTGCTCACCTTTATGATGGGCAGCCGCCGCCACATTTTCACGACTTTCGCCATCTTTTTGCTCGTCTCCAAGTTTGGCATCGACGTGCGGGTCACGGCCGCCCTCTACCTGGTGAACCACACCATCAACACCTACGCCGCCGCCCAGTTGGGCAAGCTGGTGGCCCGCTTTGGCGAGCGCAAGGTCTTGACCTTCAACTTCCTCGGCCTCATCGGCGTCTTTTTGGGCTACGCTTACGTGCCCTACCTGCCCGTGCTCTATGGCCTGTTTGTCCTGGACCACATCTTTTTCGGCTTTAACCTGGCCGTCGATTCCTACTTTCAAAAGATCGCCCGCTCCCAGCAAGAGATCACGAGCAACGTCAGCATGGCCCAGACCATCAACCACGTCTCGGCGCTGGTCGTGCCGGTGTTGGGCAGCATCCTGTGGGAGCAGATCGCGCCCTCGGCCACCTTCCTGGCCGGCGTGGGCATCGCCGTCGTCTCGCTGGTGCTGGTCCAGTTCATCCGCACCGAGCCGATCCTGGAGCCGGTCACGCTGCCCGCAGAATAGGATCGCTGTCCGCCACAGCGAGAGAAGCTTGGGCGGATCACAGTCCGCCGCTCGAATAGGGGCACAACACGAGAAGGAGAGAACCGTGGATGCAAACCTTGACCAACTATCCGTCAACACCATTCGCACCCTGGCCATGGACGCCGTGCAAAAGGCCAACTCGGGCCACCCCGGCATGCCGATGGGCATGGCCGACGCTGCCTACGTCCTCTGGACCGAGTTCCTGAAGCACAACCCCGCCGACCCCGAGTGGGCCGACCGCGACCGGTTCGTGCTGTCGGCCGGCCACGGCTCGATGCTGCTCTACAGCCTGCTGCACCTGAGCGGCTACGACCTGCCGCTGGCGGAGCTCAAGCAGTTCCGCCAGTGGGGCAGCCAGACGCCGGGCCATCCCGAGTACGGCAAGGCGCCCGGCGTGGAGACGACTACCGGGCCGCTGGGCCAGGGATTCGCCAACGGCGTGGGCCTGGCCCTGGCCGAGCGGTTGCTGGCCGCCGAGTTCAACCGCCCCGGATTCGAGATCGTAGACCACCACACCTACGCCATCGTCAGCGACGGCGACCTGATGGAGGGCATCTCCCACGAGGCCGCCTCGCTGGCCGGGCACCTGGGCCTGGGCAAACTCGTCTACCTCTACGACGACAACCACATCACCATCGAGGGCAGTACCAGCCTGGCCTTCAGCGAGGACGTGGCCCGCCGCTTCGAGTCCTACGACTGGCACGTGCAGCGCATCGACGGCCACGACCGCGCCGCCGTCGCCGAGGCCCTCCGCCAGGCCCGGGCCGAGACCGAGCGCCCGTCGCTCGTCATCTGCCGGACCCACATCGGCTACGGCAGCCCCAACAAACAGGACCACGCCGAGGCCCACGGCGCGCCCCTGGGCGAAGAAGAGGTCCGCCGCACCAAGGAACAGATGGGCTGGCCGCCCGACGCCCGGTTCTACGTCCCCGACGAGGTGCTGGCCCACTTTCGCACCGCCCTCGACGCGGGGGCCGAGGCCCAGGCCGCGTGGCAATCGCGCTTTGCCCGCTACCGCGACGCCCACCCCGACCTGGCCGCCGAGTGGGAGCGGCGTTTGACGGGCCAATTGCTCGACGGTTGGGACGAAGCGCTGCCCCACTTTGCACCGGGGGATGGCCCCCTCGCCACCCGCGCCGCCGGGGGGGAGGTCCTGGCGGCCCTCGCGCCTGGCCTGCCGGAGCTGGTCGGCGGCTCGGCCGACCTCCACCCCTCGACCAAAACCTACTTGAAAGCGTATGAAACCATTCGAAAAGGGGAATACGAGGGCCGCAACCTGCACTTTGGCGTCCGCGAGCACGCCATGGCCGGCATTGTCAGCGGCCTGGCCCTGCACGGCGGATTCCGGCTCTACGGCAGCACCTTCCTGATCTTCAGCGATTACATGCGGCCCAGCATCCGCCTGGCGGCTCTGATGCGCCTGCCGGTCATTTACGTCTTTACCCACGACAGCATTTTCGTCGGCGAGGACGGCCCGACCCACCAGCCGGTGGAGCACCTGGCCAGCCTGCGGGCCATCCCTGGCCTGACCACCCTCCGGCCGGCCGACGCCCGGGAGGTGGTCGGCGCCTGGCGGGCCACCGTCGAGCACCGCGACGGGCCGGTGGCCTTGGTCCTGACCCGCCAGAAGCTGCCGGTCCTGGCCGGCGCCGATCCCGAGGCCGTGGCCCGGGGCGCCTACGTCCTGGCCGACGCCGGGCGTGGGCATCCCGACCTGCTGCTGCTGGCCACCGGCTCGGAGGTCGCGCTGGCCGTGGCGGCACAGGACTTGCTGGCCGCGGAGGGGATCGCGGCGCGGGTGGTGTCGATGCCGAGTTGGGAGCTGTTCGAGGCCCAGCCGCAGGACTACAAGGACGCCGTACTGCCGCCGGCGGTCACGGCCCGGCTGGCCGTCGAGGCGGGCGTGTCGCTGGGCTGGGCGCGCTACGTCGGTCCCCAGGGCGACGTCGTGAGCCAGGACTGCTTTGGCGTCTCGGCGCCCTATCAGGTCAACGCCGAGAAGTTTGGCTTTACGGCCGAGGCGGTGGCTGCGCGGGCGAGGGCACTGCTCGAATAAAGCGAGATTCCGAATCAAAAAGGGCCAGCCCTGTAGCCGGCCCTTTTGCGTGTCAAAAACCTACTACGCCGTTGAGGTCGAGACCAACTCCCGGTCATCCGCCCAGCGGCCGCTTGCCCGGCATCCCCGGCCGGCGGGGGTACTTCTCCGGCGTGGGGCCGACCTTCTCAACGACGACGAGCGAGCGGTCCTCGGGCAAGCCGGGCAGCTCTACGGGGACTACGCGGCGCAGCGCGCCGCCGAGCAACCGGATGGCGCCTTCGGCGGCCCAGGCCTCGGCGGCGCCAGCCTCCCCCTTCTGGGCCACTACCCAGCCGCCGATTTTGCAGAAGGGCAGGGTGTACTCGGCCACCACCGGCATCTCGGCCACGGCCCGGGCCAGGGCCAGGTCGTAGGTTTCGCGGTGGGCCGGCTCGTGGGCCAGTTCCTCGGCGCGGGCGTGGATGGCCGTCACCCGGTGCAGGCTCAGCCGCTCAATAAGGTGCTCCAGAAAGCCCACCTTCTTGCCCGTCGCCTCCAGCAGGGTCAAGCGCACGCCGGGGCAGACCAGCTTGAGGGGCAGACCGGGAAAGCCCGCCCCGCTGCCGACGTCGATCAGGCGGGCGTCGGGCCGGTTCAGCGCCTGGCGCGCCTCCTCGGCCAGCAGGCACGACAGCGAATCGACAAAGTGGCGGACCTGCACCGCCTCGTACTCGGTAATGGCCGTCAGGTTGAACTTTTCATTCCAGGCTACCAATTCCTCGTGGATGACGCGGAACGTGGCGAGTTGCCGGTCGGTCAGTTGTAGGTTGAGGGCGCGGGCGCCGTCAATCAGTCGTTTCATGGGCCGTATTGCGTGATGCGTGATGCGTGACCGTCACGTTTCACGCATCACGTTTCACGCATCACGTTTCACGTGAAACAAAGCCCTCCTGGCAAGGGTCTACCAGGAGGGCCAGACTCGCAGAGAATCCCCGGCTAGCGCGAAATGTGCATCGGCATGATGACGCACAAAAAGTCGTCGCCGCCGACGGGGCGGATGACGCCGGGGCTGCTGGAGGTGCTGGTTTCGATGGCCACCTCGGGCGTGCCGACGGCCGACAGGGCGTCGATCATGTAGCGGGCGTTGAAGGCGATCTCGATCTCGTCCCCCTCGATGGTGGCGTCGATCTCGCTCACGTTGTCACCAAACTCGGCCGAGGTGCCGGTGATGATGACCTGGCCCGGCGTCAGCTCGCTGCCGGGCACCACGTTGAAGCGGATGATGTTGGCCGCGTCGCGGGCAAAGAGAAAGGCGACCTTGACCGCCTTGAGCAGGTCCTGCGTGGCCATGATCGTCCGCGTGCTGTGGCCCTTGGGCACGATCTGGTTGTAGTCGGGAAAATTGCCCTCGATGAGCTGCGAGACGAGGTCGGTGTTGCTCAGCCGGAAAAGGACCTGGTTGCGCTGCGGGGTAAGGATCAGCTCGATCGGGTCCTCCTGCTCGGCGCTGATCCGTTTCAGCTCTGACAGCGCCCGGGCCGGGATGATGACGCTGGTCGCTTCGTCCAGGTCCACGCCCACGTCGGCCGAGGCCACTGCCAGGCGAAAGCCATCGGCAGCGGCCAGGGTCAGCCCGCCCTGGTGAAACTTGGCCAGGACACCGGTCAGGATGGGCCGGCTCTCGTCGGTGGCCGCCGCAAAGACCGACTGCTCGATCATCTGCTGGAAGGCGTCGGTCGCCAGGTTGAGGCGCGTGGGCGCCTGCCCGCCACTGCCTTCGCCGAGGCCTTCGGCGGTGGGCACCACGGGAAACTCGCTGGCGTCGATGCCCTTGATGTTGGCCTCGTAGCGGGCGCATTTCAGATTCAGCGTCTGGGTGCGCTCGGTGAGCTCCATGTCGATCTGGCCGGGCGGCAGAGAATTGACAAACTCGGTGAGCAGGCGGGCGGGTACCGTGGTGCGGCCCTCCTCCTCGACGCGAGCGCCGACCCAGCAGTTGACGCCGATCTCCAGGTTGGTGGCGGCCAGGCGCAGGCGGCCCTCGTCGGTTTCGAGCAGGATGTTGGACAGGACAGGCAACGTGCTCCGGGTGGCGACGGCCCGGCCCACTGTGGCCAGCCCCTTGGCCAAGTTCTCTTGCAAGCAGCTAATCTTCACGGCGACCTCCTTCGGCGCTAGTCATTGGGGTGTCTCCCGACCCTGCCCACAACATGCAGGGGGGTCAGGAACGCCTTATAGTATACTACAAAACGCCAGGAAGTTCAAGCGGCGGGCGCCTTGAAATTATAGATCCCGCCCTCAATAATCCAGCGTCGAGTGCACTTTTTGCACTCCAGAGCTTTGGGAGCGGCATGGAGGTCGGTGCTGTCACAGGCCGGGCAGCGGAAGGCGAGTTGGGCCGGGACGCCGCTCGGGGGCTTGTCCACCGCGCACTGGTGGAAAACGCTGGGCGTGAGCCGCCACCAGGCGCCCGTCGGCTGGAGCAGGCCGTCGAGCGCGGCCAGGGCGCGGGCCGGGACGAGGCGCTTGAACAGCGGCAGGCGAAAGTGGGAGACCGTGCGCGTACGTTTCACGTGAAACATCGACTCGGCCAGGCGGCAGCGCATCCAGGCGGGATGAAAGTCAAAATTCATCTCCACAAACTCGTAGGGGGCCGGCTCGAAGGGGCTCCACTGTTGCAGGCGCAGGGCGTAACGCAAAATGGCCTTCAAGTGGCGCTTGCTGGCGAATTCGAGGACAAAGGTCCCGCCGCCGGCCAGCGCGCGGGCCACCTCGGCCAAGAGCGCCGGCACGTCCTCAACGTGGTGCATGACCCGGACCATCATCGCCGCGTCGAAGGTGCTCTCGGCGAAGGGCGTGGCGTAGAAATTGGCCGCCACGTAGACAAAGCGGTCCCCCCGCCCCAGCCGGTCTTGGGCCTGCCTCAAAAGGGAGCGGGAATAGTCGAGCAGGACGACCTGCTCGTAGCCCTCGTAGAAGGCCGACAGCCGCCCAAAGCCGGCGCCGATGTCCAGCAACCGCCGGCCAGTGCTCGGCAGCAGCCGGCGCAGGGCGATGCGCTCGGCCAGGTCTTCGTACTCGCGGCCCTGGCCCTCCCAAAAGTCGGTACGATAATCGCTCTCTTCGTAGTCACAGACGCGCGGTGCCCGCTTCATGCCCCGCAGTGTAGCACAGGTTGGGGACCTTGGCAACTTGCCCTCTGGGAGGAGGTGGGCTATAATCGGTGCGGAGAGACGAGGATGACACACCAAGCCGCGCAGGCCCAAGAAGCAATGGAACACGTCCGATTTCTGGCCGGGGAGATCGACGGGCGGGGAAGCTGCACCCCTGAGGAGCGACGGGCCGCCGAGTACGCCGCCGGCCAGATGCAGGATCTCGGCGCCCAGCAGGTGCAGATCGAGGGGTTCCGGGGCGCGCCCTCCACCTACCGGCCCTACGCCCTGGCGTTCACGGCGGCCTTGCTGGGCACCCTGCTGGCCTGGCTCGTTGGCGGCCGGTGGGCGTTGGCCGGGGCCGCAGTCCTCAACGCCCTGGGCGCCTGGGGCATGTTCGCCGAAACCAACCTGGCAACTAATTGGATGCGCCGGCTGCTGCCCCAGGCCCAGAGCCAAAATGCCGTGGGCGTCCTGCCGCCGGCCGGCGAGGTGCGGCGGCGTGCCGTCCTCTGCGCCCACCTGGACACCCACCGCACGCCCATATTTTATTCGTCCAGGGCCTGGCACACCGCCTTTGGCCTGCTGGTGGGTGGCGCCTTTGTCAGCATGGCCGTTGGGGCCGCCGCCTTTGGGCTGGGCTCGGTCTCTGGCTGGCGCTGGGTGCGCTGGATCGGGTTGGTCACGGCTGCGGCGGAGCTTTTCGCCCTCGGCCTCTGCCTCCACGCCGACCGGACGCCCTTTTCGCCGGGGGCCAACGACGACGCTTCGGGCGTGGGCGTCACCCTGGTGCTGGCCCGGCGGCTGAACCGCGAGCCCCTGGCCCACACCGAGGTCTGGCTGGCCTTCACCGGCTGCGAAGAGGTCGGCGCCTACGGCATGGCCGCCTTCCTCGACGCCCACGCCCAGGAGCTGGGCAGCGATGCCGTCTACGTCATCCTCGACCAGGTGGGGCTGGGCCGGCCCATGTACCTGACCGCCGACGGGCTCATCCGCAAGCGCAAGACCCATCCCCGCGCGCTGGCCCTGGCCCGCCGGGCCGACAAGGCCCTCCCCGGCGTGAACGTGGGCGAGCACGTGGGCCTGGCCTACACCGACGCCGCCGTGGCCACCAAGCGCGGCCTGATCGCCCTGACGGTGGATGCCCTGCCCCTGCCCGACGCCGAGCAAGCCATGCACTGGCACCAGATGTCCGACACGCCGGAGCACGTGCAAGCCGGCGTGCTGGCCAATGTGGAGGCCTTTACCTGGCAGATCCTCCAAGAAGTAGACCGAGCTTGATTTCAGAGAGGTGATCATGAACGTCCTAGTCACAGGAGCCGCCGGTTTCATCGGTTCGCACCTGGCCGAGCGATTGGCCGAGCTGGGCCACGCCGTGCGGGGGCTCGATTGCTTCACCGGCTACTATGCCCGGGCGCTCAAGGAACGGAATGCCCAGGACCTGGCCGAAAAAGGTATCGAGATCCTGCCCCTCGACCTGGCCCGCGACGCCCTGGCCGCTGCCGTCCAGGGCATCGAGGTCGTCTACCACGCCGCTGCCCAGCCGGGCATCTCGGCCACGACGCCCTTTGAGCACTATGTGCGGAACAACCTCACCGCCACCTACCGCCTCCTGGAAGCAGTGGCGTCGTCTCCGACACTTCAAGCCTTGGTGAACCTCTCGACCTCGTCGGTGTACGGCGCCTACGCCACGGGGAGCGAAGCCTCCGAACCAAAACCGACGTCCTACTATGGCGTAACCAAACTCGCGGCCGAACAACTCGTCCTAGCCTACCAGCGGGAACGGGACTTGCCGGCCTGTTCGCTGCGGCTCTTTTCCGTCTACGGGCCGCGGGAACGACCAGAAAAGCTGTATTTTCGCCTGATAAAATCAATTCTGGAGGACGAGCCCTTCCCCCTCTACGAGGGCAGCGAAGACCATCTGCGCAGCTACACCTACGTCGCCGACGCCGTAGACGGGCTGGTCGCCGTACTGGACCATTGGGACAGATGCGTCGGCGAGATCTTTAACATCGGCTCCGACAGCACCATCACGACAGGCGAGGGAATCCGCATCGTACAAGAGATCATCGGCAAGCCGGTCCAGATCGAACGAAAACCGAAACGGCCCGGAGACCAGGTGGCGACCCACGCCGACATCACCAAAGCCCGCAAGGTCTTGGGCTATGAGCCAACTACGGAGCCGGAGGGAGGCTTGAAAAAACAGGTGGCCTGGTACCGGAAAAAGGTCCTGAACAAGATCGATCTTTAGGAAAAGAATACTACCCATTTCTTACATTTTCAACCTTTTACCAACAACATCTGGCCTCCTCTTGGAGACAGGATCACTGTTAGATTCGTGTCTTGATCCATTTTGCCCTTGACAAAGAATCTGAAATACGGTATGATGGGGACCGTAAGGATGAGACCTAGCCTGAAGGAGAAGCAATGCCAGGGTTTGCATTTGCGTTGATCGTTGGGTTCATCCTCGGTCTATTGGCCGGATTCTTACTACGAAATGAGTCTCGCCAACTCGAGG
>CAYLZO010000014.1:0-14222 GCA_964387775.1 uncultured Anaerolineaceae bacterium | reverse complement strand
CGAGGACGCCGAAGTTTAACAGTTGTATCGCGGAGCGTCATGCTCCGCCCAATCTTGGTCTGATCGGACAGGATGGCGTGGTCGTTAGGGTTGGGGGGGCCCTGCGGCCGGTTGTAGTGTTGTCCTGAACCGACGGATAGGGGTGATGCCGCCCGGTGTCACCCCTTTTTCTTTTCTCCAAAAAACCCGCCGCTCGCTTTCGCCGCGCGCCCTCTTTTGCCTTTTGCCCCGGTCTTTGGTACAATCGAAATCCACCAGCCAAGAACCCGGTCCGGCTGCCGGAACCGGGCGAAAGGAGTTTGCCAATGGAGAACGTGGAGCGCATGGCCAGCTTCTACCTCGGAAGCCGGTACGACCTGGCAGAGGACGAGACCCTCGACGAACTGGTCCACTACGACGCCCGGGACCTGACGACCCACGCCGCCTGCCTGGGCATGACGGGCAGCGGCAAGACCGGCCTGGGCATCATCCTCCTCGAAGAGGCGGCGCTGGATGGCGTTCCCTCCCTCGTCATCGACCCCAAGGGCGACATGACCAACTTGCTGCTCACCTTCCCCGAGCTGCGCCCCAAGGACTTTCGCCCCTGGGTCAACCCCGACGACGCCCGGCGCAAGGACCTGGACCTCGATACCTACGCCGCCAGGATGGCCGATTTGTGGCACAACGGCCTGGAATCCACGGGGCAGGGGCCCGACCGCATCCGCCGCCTACGGGAGGCGGCCGATTTCGCCATCTATACTCCCGGCAGCAGCGCTGGCCGCCAGTTGAGCATCCTCCACACGCTAAAGGCGCCGGGTTTGTCATGGGAAGCCGAGGGCGAGCTGCTCCGCGACAAGATCGAAAGCGTCGTCTCGGCGCTGCTGGCCCTGGTCGGCATCGAGGCCGATCCGGTCCGCAGCCGCGAGCACATCCTGCTGTCCAACATCTTTGAGAAGGTCTGGCGCCAGGGGGAGGACCTCGACCTGGCCCAGCTCATCATGCAGATTCAAACGCCGCCGTTCTCCCAGCTCGGCGTCTTTCCCGTGGACACCTTTTTCCCCGAGAAGAATCGCATGGAGCTGGCCATGCTGCTCAACGGTCTCATGGCCTCGCCCACCTTTGCCGACTGGCTCCAGGGACAGCCCATGGACGTCGATGGCCTCCTGCAAAGTGCCTCGGGCAAGCCCCAGGTCAGCGTGCTCTACATCGCCCACCTGTCGGAGGCGGAAAAGCAGTTCTTTGTCACGCTGCTGTTGGAGCAGGTCGTGAGCTGGATGCGGCAGCAGAGTGGGACGACCAGCCTGCGAGCCCTGGTCTACATGGACGAGATGTTCGGCTACCTGCCGCCCCATCCGGCCAACCCTCCTACCAAAAAGCCCCTCTTGACCCTGCTCAAGCAGGCCCGCGCCTTTGGCCTGGGCTTGGTGCTCACCACCCAGAACCCGGTGGACCTGGACTACAAGGCCCTGTCCAACGCGGGCACCTGGTTCCTGGGCCGGATGCAGGCCGACCGGGACAAGCAGCGGGTGCTCGACGGGCTGGAGGGCGTCCAGGTGGGCAAGGGCGGCACCAGCCGCGCCGAGTTCGACAAGATGATCTCGGCCCTCAAGTCGCGGGTGTTCATCCTGCACAATGTCCACGAGGGTGAGCCCCGCGTCTTTCACACCCGCTGGGCCATGAGCTACCTGCGCGGCCCCCTGACCCGTACCCAGGTCCAGGAACTGGCCGCCGACCAGCCCCCGCCGGCCGCGCAGGCCGAGGCCCCGAGGGCGCCAGCGGCCGGCGCTCCGCCCAAGCCGGAAGCGGTGCCCGCCGTAGCACCGGCGCCAGCCGCCCCGATGCCAGAGCCGGCGCTGCCCTACAGCCAGGTGCCACCCCAGTTGCCCTCGTCGGTCAAGCAAGTGTACCTGCCCGTGGAGGTCTCGCGGGAGGCGGCCCTGGCCGAGTTGGCCCGCGACGACCGCTGGTCGGTGCGGGCCGGGGATGGGGAAAAGGGCTACCTGGTCTACGAGCCGGCCCTCGTGGGCCTGGCGACCGTCCGCTTCCCCCACAACAAGAGCCGCCAGACCCACGCCGAGGAGCAAGCCTACCTCTGGCCGTTGGAGGGCCGCAGCAACGTCGTGGACTGGGCGTCGGGCCGGGTCCAACTCAAAGCCCGCGACCTGGACAACAAGCCCAAGCGCGGGGCATACTTTACCGAGCTGCCGCCCGACATGGGCGAATCAAAACGCTACACGGCGCTCGAAAACGAGTTCGAAGACTATCTCTATTACAATTCGACGCGGGTGCTGTGGTACAACCCCCACCTCGAGCTCTACTCGGAGTTCAGCGAGACGGACAAGGCCTTCCAGCGGCGCTGCCGCAAGGCGGCCAGCGAGGCCCGCGACCAAGAAGCCAAAAAGCTCAAGGGGAAACACGAACGAGAGCTGGGCCGGCTCCAGGACAAGCTGAAACGGGAAGAGCGAGAACTCGAAGAGGACAAGATCGACTACGATGCCCGCAAGCAGGAGGAATTGCTGTCGGGCGTCGAGTCGGTCATCGGCCTCTTTACGGGCAGTCGATCTTCGACGCGCCTGTCAAAGGCCAGCCGCAAGCGGCGCATGACGCGCCAGGCCAAGGCCGACATCGAAGAGTCGGAAGAGATCATCGAGGACCTGGAACAGAACATCGAAGAGCTGAAACAAGAGGCCGAGCGCGAGCTGGAAGAACTCGACGAGACGTGGGCAGAGCGCATCGACGATTGGCAGGAGGAGGAAGTGCATCCCCGCCGCGCCGACGTGCGCCTGGAGCTATTTGCCCTGGCCTGGCTGCCCCGCTGGGAGGTCCAGGTCGGCGACCGGACGCTCTCGCTGGCGGCCTATCAAGAGAAGCCGGCCTAGCGGCGAGCGCTCGTAGCAGGCGCTTCAGCGCCACAGACTCGCGCTGAAGCGAGCACTACGGACAAATCGCTCCACCGGGCTGCTGGCCGCGTTCGTAGTGGGCGATTCATCGCCGAAAAGCGCTACCCGCCCACGATACAGAGGCCCGGCCGCCCCTCCTGGCCCTCGACCTCGACGCGGCCGGGGAAAAAGTGGTTGACGACCCAGGCGTTGGTCAGCAGGTGCCGGGTCACCTCTTCCGTCGAAAACTGCGACGGGCCTTCGGCCAGGGCCATGGGCAGCACGAGTTGATCGGCCAGGTAGCGGTCCAGGGCCGTGTCGCTGTGCAGATACTCCAGCAGGTCCTGGGCAGCCTCTTCGGCCACGCGCTCGGCGGGCTTGCCCCGCTCCCCCAGCGACGTAAAGCCGGCCACCACGTGCTCGAACTCGGCCCAGAGGAAAACGACAGTGCCGGTGCCCTTGGACGGCGCGTCCATCACCTCGAGGCGGGCGTTCACGCCGTTGGCACGCAGCATCTGAAGTGCCGCCCCCTCCTGCCGCTTGCGGATGTGTTTGGGCAGGTTGCTGCTGGCCGAGAGGCCACGCACCCGCAGCAGGTCCCCCCGCTCTCGCAAGTCGAGCCCGGCCAGGACGGCGTCTGGGCCTTGACCCTCCACCCAGGCTTCGACCTCGCCGCCGCCGATGGGATACCAGCCCCACTTGCGGACGTTGACCTTGGCCTGGGCACCCATCCGCGCCAGGGTTGGCAGGTAGACGCGCTTGAGATAGTCGTAGGGCGGGCTCCAGGCGACGTGGGTGCCGCCCCGCAGGGTGAGCTTTGACGCCCCCTGGGCAAAGACCAGGGGCAGGGCCACCGTCTGAAAGATGAGGCTCACCGAGCCGGCGCTGCCTCCTTTGGCCGCCTGGGCCACGTCAAAGGTGTACTCCCCGCCCTTGGGCTTCGAGCGGGGCTCAAAGGTCACCTCCTGTGAGTTGAGCCTGGCTCCCTCCACCTCGGCATCGCAGACCCGGGCGATGGCCCGCACGCCGGTCAGGTGCTGGGGCCGCAGCCCCGGCTTGCGCCGCCCGGCCCGGATCTCGACGACGCGCACCGGCTGCCCGGTGATGGCCGATAGGGCCAGACTGGTGCGCAACACCTGGCCGCCGCCTTCGCCGTACGAGCCTTCGATCTCGATCATGATTCCTCCAAGTCTGGTAGTGATTCCACGTTGACTGAGGGTTTTTGCCCATTCCCATCAGTCAACGCCTTGCCACTACCCAACACCGGTTCGCAAAAGCATCAAAACCCCGGCCACGAGCAGAATCCCACCGACACCGGCAAAAATGAGCCCCATCAGGGCCCCGTCGGCATCACCGCCTCCAAAGATAGCCATCGAAAAGGCCACGCCGATCAGGAAAAAGACAAGGCCGAAAGAGGCGATGGACATGCCCGGATGGCTGTAGAGGTCTCGCAGCCAGTCCTGAAAGAGCATCATGGTCACCAGGGCTCCAAAAAAGACGGCAAGCTCCAACAGGAGGAACCCGCCGCTCCCCAGCGTCAGGCCAAAGACGAAGGGAATGCCGCCGAACATGGCACCCCAGATCAGTAGGAAGCCGTTTTGGGCGATCTTGCCGAACTCGAACCCACCTTCGAACAGGCCGCGGATCGCCGCGCCCAGCGCCGCCCCGCCGATGAGGTGAAAGGGCAGCAAAAACGCCATCATGAAACCGAGCGGTGACCCTTCCATCAAGACTCCTCCTCCAGTTTTGGCGCCTGGCGTCGCTCGACGCCCAATCCCGGGGCATCAGGCAGAAACAGGCGCCCGCCGTCCACCCGCACGCCGAGGAACGGGTCGTTGGTCACCAGCAGGTTGCCATCGAGGTCGGCCCAATCGACCAGCGAGGCCAGGTGCGCCGCCGCCGTGATGCCCACCGAGGTCTCGACCATGCAGCCGAGCATGACCTGCAAGCCGTGGGCACGGGCCACGGCGATCATGCGCATCGCCTCCCGCAGCCCGCCGGCCTTCATCACCTTGACGTTGACGCCGTCCACGCAGCCGGCCAAGCGGGCGACGTCGTGGGTGGTGCGCACCGGCTCGTCGGCAAAGACCGGAATCGGGGCAGCATCGCGGACGCGACGCAGGCCGTCCAGGTCGTCCTCGGGCAAGGGCTGCTCGATCCAGAGCAGGCCCAGGTCGGCCAGGGCGGGGATCAAGTCTTGCGCCTGCCCGACGGTCCAGGCGCAGTTGGCGTCGGCCACCAGCCGGGCATCGCTCACCTCTCGCACGGCCCGGGTCAGGGCCAGGCACTTGGCCCCATCGCCGTCGAACTTGAGCTTCAGGATCGAAAAGCGATCCGAAGCAGCTCGGGCCTTGGCCCGCACCTCATCCACCGGGCCGAGGCCGATGGTGAACGACGTCTCGGGCGCCCGCCGGGGGTTGAGCCCCCAAAGCCGGTAGAGGGGCACCCCCAGTTTCTTGGAGACGAGGTCGTGGAGGGCCATGTCGATGGCCGCCCGGCCCGCCTGTGAGCCCGGTGGCAGACAAGCCAGGACATCCTCGACCAGGAAAGGATCGTCGGGCAACGGCGGCAGATCCGCCAGCCAGGCCAATACGCCGGCCTGGCTCTCGCCGTGCTGGCGCACGGGCGCCGCCTCGCCCAGTCCCTCGTGCTCGCCGTCAGTGATGCGTACCAACACGTTGTGACGCGCCAGGCTGGCGCCGTGGGCGATGCGGAACGGCGTTGCCAGGTTCAGCGTAATCGGTTCGTACTCTAATCTCATCAGCTACCTTCCTGCCGAGCATCGGGACGTCTTGCCCTGACGGGGCCCATTATACTACGCCTATCCCAGAAGGGCAACAGGGCAAGCACCTCGCATCCTACCCCGGACGTAGGCCCTCGCCAGCCAAGAACCAGACGCCCGGCCTATTGCCATTTGTCCCGAAATCTGTTATACTGCCAACGGTTCGACCTGCTTGGAGCGGGCAGCCGTGCATAGGGACGAAAAGGACACACAGCTGAGTGGATGAGAAATGAGTGGCGAAAAGATCCTAATCATAGACGACCGGCGCGAAAACTTGCTCTTTCTGGCCAACAGCGTCCTCCGCCCGGAGGGATACGAGGTCATCACTGCCATGGACGGCAAGGAGGGATTCGACAAGGCGATGGCCGGGAGGCCAGACCTTATCATTACCGACCTGAAAATGCCGCGCATGTCGGGCCTGGAGCTCATCGCCGCCCTGCGCAAAGAGAAGAATTTCGCCCCCGTCATCCTGACCACCTTCTATGGCTCCGAACAGGCAGCCATCCAGGCCTTTCGCCTGGGTGCCAAGGATTACATCATCAAGCCTTATGAAGTCAAAGAGATGCTCGAGTCGGTAGAGCGGGCGCTTATCGAGCAGCGGCTGCGCCGTGAGTCCATGGACCTCAAAGAAGGGGCTGAAGTCAGCCAGCACCTGGAACAGCGTGTGCGCCAGCTCCACAGCCTGTGCGGCATCGGCAAGGCGGTCACGGCCCTCCACGACGCCGAGGAGATGATGCGCGTCGTGGTCGAAGCGGCCATCTACCTGACCGAGGCGGACTCGGGGCAGCTTTTCCTGATCAATCCCGAAACGGAGCAGTTGGAATTGCGCGCCGTGCGCGGCCCTTCGGACTCGCGGGCGCGATGCGTGCGACAGCCGGGCGCCAACGCAGTCACCAAGAGAGTGGCGCAGACCGGCCGGCCCCTCATCGCCGAACGCTCTACGGGCGGGCGCGACAAGGTCCCCTGCCTGGCCGTGCCCCTCCGGGCCAACGACAAGGTCGTCGGCGTGCTGAGTGTCGACGCCAAGTCCTCTCGCACCTTCAACGACAACGACCGCTACCAAATGGGCATCCTGGCCGACTTTGCCGCCGTGGCCGCGATCAATACCCGCCTCATCGCCGACCTGAAGGATCAGGCGGCCGCCGCCTCTACGCAGTCGGACGTCCAGCCGGCGGGTACGCCCGGCCGCTCGTACGTGCCGGTTCTGAAAGAAAGCGTCGTCGAGGCCGAACGCCTGTCGCGCGAGCTCCGCAACCTGGCTTCGGCCGCCCAGGTCTTGGCCGCCAAGCTCCAGGTGCAGGGCAGATCGGACTAGTCGACATCTGCGCCAAGACCCCCATTTACCGCCCAGACGCAAAGGACACCAAGAATTTCCATGAAGCTTTGCGCGCTTGGCGGCTTTGTAGTGGAAAAAATCATACACCCTCTTGTTGACCCTACAGAAGGCACCGATTCTTTACAAGCCCCAGGACTTGAAGTATAATGGGCACCTACGTGCTGGGCCTTTGGCTGGAGGCGCCGCAGACCATCCGCGTCGGCCGGCGGGGCGAATTTCGCTTTCCGCCAGGATCGTACCTCTACGTCGGCAGCGCCCTCGGCCCCGGCGGGCTGGCGGCCCGGCTGGCGCGTCACCTGCGGCGCGTCGGCCCCGACAAGCGGGCGCATTGGCACGTGGACTATCTGCGGGAGCGGGCGACCTGGATGGGCGCCTGGGGGCAGCGCTCTGAGAGGCGCCGAGAGTGTGACTGGGCTGAGATGGTGCAAAGGCTGCCCGGCGCCAGGGTCGTCGTCCCTCGATTCGGCGCCTCCGACTGCCGCTGTCCGGCGCACCTGGTGCGCGTGCCTGTGCTTCCCGGCGAAGCCTGGTTTGCCCAGGTCTTGGGCGCAGAGAGGATTTTGGTGGGAGCCAACGAACTGGACGACCTGTTACAAGCTCTGACAACGGGAGACGACAAGAGCCGCGAGACCGCTGCGCTGGCCCTGGGACGTTTTGGTGCGAGGGCCATTGAGCCCCTGGCCCGGCTGCTCGCCGGGGAGGATGCCGAGGGCCGCTGGTGGGCGGCCCGGGCCCTGGCCGAGAGCCATAGGCATTCCTCTGGAATCGGCGGGCCGGACGTTCTGCCCCCTCTGACCCGAGCCCTGACCGATCCCGATCCAGACGTGCGGGCCTGCGCCGCGCTGGCCCTGGGGCGAATAGGCGAAGGCGCCGCTGCCCCGGACCTGGCCGAGCGCCTGGCCGACGAGAGCGCCTTCGTGGCCAGCGTCGCCGCCGACGCCCTGAGCATGATCGGCGAGCCGGCGGTGGACGCCCTGACGGGGAAACTCGACGCCGAGCGCGCCCACACCCGGCTGCTGGCCGTCCGCGCCCTGGCCCGCATCCGGTCCGAGCGCGCCGTCGGCCCGCTCTTTGGCCTGCTGGAGGACCCCAGCTACCTGGTGCGCCACTACGCCCACGAGGCGCTGGAGGCCCTGGGCGTCGGCCTGGTGTTCGTTTCACCTTGAACAGCTGGTTGACTGACAAAACTCGTTTGCGGCCTCGATGGAACGATCATGGGACACGGATGCTTCGGCGTTGCTCAGCACAGGTTTTCACGGATTCACACGGATACACCAGCTTTTTTATCCGTGAAATCCGTGTGAATCCGTGTCCTCAAAGATTTGTCAGCCAATCAGCCTTGAACAGTGAATAGTGGAGGGTCTATGGCAGACGTGAACGTAAAATGGACGGGCGGCGTGCAATTCCTGGCCGCCGACGAGGCGGGCCACACCGTTGTTACCGACCGCGACGGCCAGGGCATAAAGCCGCCCAATCTGCTGTTGGCATCCCTGGTGACCTGCGCCGGCATCGACGTGGTGCGCATCCTGGAGAAAAAGCGCCAGCAGTTCAGCAGCATCGAGGCCCAGGTCAGCAAGGAAAACGAGCCGGACCCGCCGTGGACCATCGAGACCATCAAGATCGAGTGGACCGTGCGGGGCAAGGGCCTGAAGCGCAAAGCCGTCGAGGACGCCGTGCACCTGGCCGAGCACAAGTATTGCTCGGTGGCGGCCAGCCTCAAGAGCGAGATCGCAACCAAGGTGCGCCTCGTCGACGAGGACGGGGAGTAGGACACGGATTTCACGAATTTCACGGATGAATCGATCGTGGGAAATGTTCGTAGTAGGCGCTTCAGCGCCGCAAAAGCGCGCAAGATTTGGAATCCCTGTCCGATAGAAGGGACAATCCGTGAGCAACGAGTGGGTGACTCTACAAGAAGAAATGCGGGCCTGCCGCAAGTGCCTGGCGGCAGGCTACGAGATCGCGCCGGGGGCCGTCTTTTCCGGCCCGGCGCCCAGCCCGCTGATGCTCGTCGGCCAGGCGCCGGGTATCACCGAGGCCGAGGTCAAGCGGCCCTTCAACGCCTCGTCGGGCACGCGCCTCTTTCAATGGCTGGCCGAGGCCGGCTTCGACGAGGACGACTTTCGCGCCCGCTACTATATGACCGCCGTGACCAAGTGTTATCCCGGCAAACATCCCAAGGGCAAGGGCGACCGCAAGCCGACCCGCGCCGAGCAAAAGCTCTGCCGCCCCTTCCTGGAGCGGGAGCTGGCCCTGGTGCAGCCCAGGGTGCTCCTGGCCGTGGGCAGCCTGGCCATTCGTACACTGCTGGGCCGGAGGCTCAAGCTGACCGAAGCCGTCGGGCAAGTCTTTGAGGTGGACGGGCGCTACGTGCTGCCCCTGCCCCACCCGTCGGGCGCCAGCCTGTGGCCCAACCGCCCGGCGAACCAGGCGCTCATCGAACAGGCGCTGGCCCTCTTGCGCGAGGAGCTGGTGCCCCGACTTGGACGCAGATTTCCGCAGATTCTGTGTTTTCACTACCGGACACTTTTATGGTCGCCGGGCGGAAGAGCCGCGGATCAACAGAAACTCGCGGATTTTTCCGAAGCAGATGAACTATGTGGTCCAATTCAACGAGTCCAATCCGTGTTTTTCTGCAGATCCGCGATTCTGAAGCACCTGGCAGAAAAAGTGTCCGGTAGTGATTCTGTGTTTTCTATCTGCGTCCAGGGCGATTTGTCAGTCAACCAGAGCGAGGAGGAGTATTCATGGACATCAACGTCGTGAGCGGCGACATCAAAACGACCGAGGACCAACTCATCGTCGTCAACCTATTCGAGGGGATCGACAAGCCCGGTGGCGCGACCGGCGCCGTGGACCAGGCCATCAGCGGCGTCATCCGCGAGACCATCGCCGACGGCGACTTTTGGGGCAAAAAGGGCGAGATCGCCGTCTTTTATCCGCGCGGCGCCATCCCGGCCGGGCGCGTCGTCGTGGTCGGCCTGGGGCCGCAGGAGGAGTTCGACCTCCAGGCCGTGCGCGAGGCGGCGGCCGCCGCCGCCCGCAAGGCCCGCGACCTGGGCGTCGAGTCGTTCAGCAGCATCGTCCACGGCGGCGGCGCGGGCGGTTTTGACCTGGAGGCCGCAGCCCAGGCCGTGGTCGAGGGCGCCATCCTGGGCCTCTACCGCTACCAGGAATTGAAGAACAAGGCGCCCGACCGGGCCGATCCCGAAAAGTTCACGCTGGTCCAATTCGGCGACGACCAGGTGCCCGCCGTCGAGCGCGGAGCCGAGATCGGCCGGATCGTGGCCGAGGCAGCCTGCCTGGCCCGCGACCTGGTCAACCGGCCGGCCAATTACGCCACGCCCAGCGACCTGGCCCAGGTGGCGATGGACATTGCCGGCCAGTTCGACACGATGCGCTGCCAGGTCCTTGACGAGGACGACGCCGACGAGCTGGGCATGGGCGCCTTGCTGGGCGTGGCCCAGGGCAGCGACGAGCCGGCGACCTTTAGCATCCTGGAGCACAACCCCGGCCGCGATGACCCTTCGAGACCGGATTCCTCAGGGCAAAGCCTCGACACCCTGGTGCTGGTGGGCAAGGGCATCACCTTTGACACCGGCGGCATCTCGCTCAAGCCGGTGGCCAAGATGGACCGCATGCGGGGCGATATGGGCGGCGCGGCGGCCGTCCTGGCAGCGATGTACGCCGTGGGCCAGCTCGACCTGCCGCTGCACGTCGTTGGCCTGGTGCCCGCCACCGAGAATATGCCCAGCGCCCGGGCCTACAAGCCCGGCGACGTGCTGACGGCCCTCAACGGCAAGACCATCGAAGTCATCAGCACCGACGCCGAGGGCCGTCTCATCCTGGCCGACGCCCTGGCCTACGCCAACCGCTTCGACCCGGCGGCCGTGGTCGATCTGGCGACGCTGACGGGCGCCTGCGTGGTGGCCCTGGGCCGGGGTGTGGCGGCCGGCGTTTTTGCCACCGACGACGGCCTGCTGGCCCGTCTGCGAGCCGCCGCCGAGGCCAGCGGCGAGCGCCTCTGGCCGCTGCCCCTCTACGACGACTACCTGGACAAGATGGAGAGCCTGTCGGCCGACCTGGTCAACAGCCCTGGCGACCGCTACGCCGGCGTGGGCACCTCGGCCATCTTTTTGAAGCAGTTCGCCGAGGGCTACCCCTGGGCGCATCTGGACATCGCCGGCATGACCTTCGAGGAGCGGCCCAACACGCCCAGGCGCCCGCCCCACCTGCAAAAGGGCGGCACCGGCTTTGGCGTGCGGCTGCTGGTCCAGTTTTTGCGCGATTGGGGAGCAGAAGCCTAGCGCAGCCAATCAATTCTATTGCCCGTCATGCTGAACGAAGCGAAGCATCTCCGTCTGTGTCAAGGAAGATGCTTCGCTTCACTGTGTTTTGCCCGGAATGACAGAGGGTGAGATGGACGCCGACGTCGCCGACCTGCTCGGCACCCACGAGTTTCTGCTGCAAGAGATGAGCGACGGCAACGCCGTGCTCTTTTGCGGAGCCGGCGTCTCGCAGGGCCGCTATCCGACCTGGGACCAGTTGCTCGCCGAGCTGGCCACCGAGGCCGGGCTGCCGGCCCCCGCCGACGCGGACCCCCTCGATCTGCCCCAGTGGTACGTCGAGGCCCGGGGCCGGGCGGCGCTGGAGCGCCACCTGGTCCGCATCTTTGACGCCCCCGCCGCGCCGACGCCCCTGCAGCGCATCCTGGCCCGCTTTCCCTGGGAGGTGGTGTTCACCACCAACTACGACCGGCTGCTGGAGCGGGCGCTGGCCGACCAGGGCCGCGAGGTGGACGTCGTCGTCGAGGACACCCAGGTGGGCCGCGTCGCCGAGCGGAGCCGCACGACGCTGGTCAAGATGCACGGCTGCGTCTCGCGCCCCCACTCGCTGGTCGTCACCCGCGAGGATTACGACGCCTACGACCTGCGCCACCCGGCGACCATCACCTATTTGCAGTCGCTGCTCTCGACGCGCACGTTCCTGTTCGTCGGCTTTAGCCTGCGCGACCCCAACTTTCGCAACATCTATCGCATCGTCCAGCAGGTGCTCGGCTCTTTCCGGCGCTACGCCTACGCCATCCTGCTGGAGCGAAGCGTCAATCCTTACGTGCTCCAATATTGGCGGCGGCAGCGGCTCCTCGTTTTGCCCCTGGACGACCCGGCCCAGGTCCGGGAGTTCATGGCCGAGGCGCAAGAGACGGCCGGGCGCTGGGCGGCCCGGCAGCGGCGCCTGCCCGTCATCCTGGAGGGCCTGGGGCCGGAGCGCAACCATCTGCGCACCCAGGTCGAGGCCCTGAGCGAGGCCGTGGACGTCGCCTACGAGCGCCTCCGCCTGCCGCTGCTGGACGAGATGCGCGAGCGGGGCGACGAGATGCGGACCGGGCGGCCGGCGGCCCAGCTCTGGAGCCAGACCTCGGCCGAGGAGCGACAGCAGCTCTACAGCCTGCACAACCTGCTCCAACTGCTGGAAGAGATCGGTGTGACGGTGCCCGCCCGGCGCTGGCTGCACCTGGGCAACACGCTCTACGAGCTGGAAAAGTGGGACCTGGCGCTGCAAGCCTACCGGCGCGTGCACCGCCGATTAGCACGCGGCGGCTGGGACGACCCGGCCGTTCACCCCAAAGAGATCGCCGGCGACCTGGCCCGCTGCTACCTGTCGGTGGCCCAGGCGCGTCTCGACGCCTTCCGCCACATCTCGGGCGACGAGGCCACCATCCTCGACCTGGCCGAGTACGAGTGGGCCGAGGGCCACCTATCGCGCTGCATCCTGACCCCCGACGCATCCCCTTCGACTGGCTCAGGGCAAGACCTGGACCGGGCCTGGCTGGCCCGCCGCCCGGCCGACCTGTCGGAGTATGGCTACGTCAGCAACCGCCTGGCCGAGATCGAGGTGGCGCGGGGCCGGCTGGAGCCGGCGCGGCGGCGGCTGGAGGCAGCCATCGCCCACCAGGAAGCGGGCCGCAATCTCTACGGCCCGCCGCTGGGCGACCAGGCGCGGGCCTTTGCCCTCAACCACTTGGGCAAGAGCCACCGGCTCTGCGTCGAGATCGCCGTGGCTCAGGGGCGGCTGGACCGCGCCGTGCGCCACTTTCGCCAGGCCCGCGAGGCGCTGCGGGCCTCAATCGCGGCGCTGCCGGGGCTGGGCTACCCCTTCGGCCACCTCTTTGACCTGCTGCGTTTGGTGGAGGGGAAAGGGCTGGCGGCATCGCTAGAGATCGACGTGGCGGCCGAGCGGGCGGCGCTGCGGGCACAGCTCGACGCGCTGGACGACGAATGGGGGCGCTCGGCGCGGGGGTGGCTGCGGGCGCAGTATCCCGAGGGGTGGGGGTGAGCGAGGTGCGCTACCTGAACAGGTCCGAATGTGATCCCGTTCTGATCAGCACGATCTCGTCTTTGGCCCGTTCGTAGATCAACAGCCAGTCGGGCTCGATGTGGCATTCGCGCGTGCCCTTGTACTGTCCCACCAGCACGTGGTCCCGGTACTTGGCAGATAGGCTTTCTCCTCGAACCAGGCTT
Organism: uncultured Anaerolineaceae bacterium; assembly: GCA_964387775.1. GTDB lineage: Bacteria > Chloroflexota > Anaerolineae > JAAYZQ01 > JAAYZQ01 > CAYLZO01. The sequence goes on along the minus strand of CAYLZO010000014.1, from coordinate 725 downwards.
GTCAGTACCTCTTTCAACTTGACCAGGTCTTTACCCCGACGCTGCATGCGCTTCACATCCCGCTTGAATTGGGACGTGCGACGAATGACCTTCATCAGATTCCCAAGTCGTCGAACAGATCGTCGAGTGTGTTAAAGTTCTCCAGTCCGTCGCGAGTTCGAGCCTGTTCCAAGGCGGCAACGGTCTCGTCGTTGGGTACCCGTACTGCAAAGGGCAAACCCCGCTCCAACTCTACCTGCTTGTAGAACAGAGTGATGGCCTGCGTGGTGGTCAGACCCAGCTCATGAAAAACCTCTTCCGCGCCCTGCTTGAGCTCGGGATCGATCCGGGCCGAAATGACGGCTGTCTTGGGCATGGTCCACTACCTCCTACCAGATTTGTATTGCTATTGTGCACACATTCTACCCGCATCCGAGGTCGGTGTCAAGCGCGGCAAGGCCACAATGTCAATGACAAGGAGCCTTGCCCCGTCAGCAAGTCAGCCTATCTGCCCCCAACCGCGTACCGCAGCGCCGCCTCGGCGTGGATGGCCGTCGTGTCCAGAATGACGGGGCACCGTTTCTTTCATAATGAGCGGCGGTTGCCCGCCGTGGGCTACTCAGAATGATAGGATCCGTCAAGATTAGAACAAGCCGGTAGTGAAATTGTACCCCGCTTTCGAGCCCTTGTCAATTGTCCCGCGAATGGCAGAGGCTGGAATTGGAGCCTGACCCGTGAGTTCCATG
>CAYLZO010000013.1:17757-42324 GCA_964387775.1 uncultured Anaerolineaceae bacterium | reverse complement strand
GGCGTGGGCGATGCTCCAGCCGACCATGCCCTGACCCACCCGGATCTTGTGCCCGCGCGCCCGCATGGCCCGCCCGGCGGACCCGGTGCCGGCCCGCAAGAGAGCCCACTCGTTGGCCTGGTCTACCAGAAAGAGACCGACGTAGTAGAGGGCAAAGCGGGTGCGGATCACCTCCACGACCTCCTCGATCAAACGATCCGGGTCGAGGACGGAAGAAGCCGCCCGGGCTACGTCGGCCGCCGTCTCCAGGGCCCGGGTGCGGGCCAGGACCTGCTCTTCCATCTCTTGGGCCTGTTGGGCCAACAACTCGTCCCGCTCCTGGTAGTAGTCGATCCGGCGGCGCAGCTCTTCAGGCGATACCCGCAGACTGGCCAGGATCTCGCCGTACACGCCGGACAGGTCCCGGGTTTCTTGCTCGGTAAAGAGCGCGGCTTGCCTCAAGGCCTGGCTGGCGGCGGCCGCCCCGATGGAGCCGGCCAGCACCCGCTCGATCTCGGTCTGCACTTCGATGAGTTCGCCGACCGAGATCTGTCTCTGCCCCCAAACGCCCACCGCGTCCAGGGCGCGTCGAATGATGTTGTCCACGGTAGCCGTGTCAAAGTAGCGGCCCAACAGGTTTTCCAGGATGAGTCGTTTCTCCGCCAGGTCAACGGTGGTCTCCCCCAGGGCCAGGGGCCGGGTAGGCACGCCGGCTTCCAGCGCCCCGACAAAGGCCGCTGCCGTCCGCTCTTCCTCTTCTTGCTGCTCAAAAAAGAGGGAACCGAGGACGTAGGCGCCGACGTTGAGGCCGAGGGACCAAAAGACCGCGTGGGTCAGCGGGGCCATGCCCGTCAGGCCCAAGAGGTGCTCGGGGTTCAGGAAGGCGAGCCCCAGCGGGCCATTTTCGAGCCAGCCCGTGGGCAGCCAGCCACTCTTGGCAAAGGAGGGGATGAACAGTGTGTAGGCCCAAACCACAAAGCCGGTGCCCAGCCCCAGGAGGGCGCCCTTGCGGTTGGCCTTCTCCCAAAAGAGGCCGCCCAAGATGGCCGGGGCAAACTGGAGCACGGCGGCAAAAGAGATGAGGCCCATGTTGACCAGGGTATAGGACTCGCCGATCAGGCGGGCGAACCCGTAGCCCAGGAGCAGAATGGCCGCCACGGCCACCCAACGGGCTCGCAAGAGCTGCCGCCGGAGGAACCCCAGCCCCTGGACCGATTCTACGACGGGCAGCATCAGGTGGTTGGTGACCATCGTGGCGATGGTCATAGCGCTGACGATGATCATGCCTGTGGCCGCCGAGAAGCCGCCGATAAACACCAGGAGGGCCAGCCAGGGCTGCCCCTGGTCGAGGGGCAGGCGGAGAACAAAGGTGTCTGCCTGGGTGATGGAATACCCTTGCAGCAGGCCGCCGATGGCGATGGGCATCACAAAGACCGTGATCAAGAGCATGTAGAGGGGAAAGAGCCAGATGGCCGTCCGGATGTGTCTCTCGTCCGCGTTTTCGACGACGGCGACGTGGAACTGGCGGGGCAAAAAGAGGATGGCCGACATGGACAGGAGCAGGTACGTCATCCAGGTCAGTTGCGAAGAGACGTCGCTGCCGGCAAAGTTGACCAACTGGGCGCTTTCGGGATAGCGCCGGAAAACGTCGCCAAAGCCGTTGAACAAAAAGTAGGTCACAAAGACGCCGGCGGCCAGAAAGGCGACCAGCTTGACCACACTCTCGACGGCCAGGGCGGTCACCACACCCTCGTGGCGCTCCGTGGGGTCCAAATGCCGGACGCCAAAGATGATGGTAAAGAGGATCATGAGGCCCACCACGACGAGGTCCACGTTCTGCCCCACCCAGGAGCCCAGCCCCCCGCCCCCGGCCGTCATCAGCGTAAAGGTCGCCGTCACCGATTCGAGCTGGAGGGCGATGTAGGGTGCCGTGCCCACCAGGGCGATCACCGTGGCCAGGGCTGCCAAGGACTGGGCCTTGCCGTAGCGGGCCGAGATAAAGTCGGCGATGCTGGTGATGCGCTGCTCGGCCTTGATCCGCACCAGTTTACGCAGGACGAACCACCACAGGGCGATCATCAGCGTCGGCCCCAAATAGATGGGCAGGAAAAGCATGCCCGAACTGGCAGCCGTGCCCACGCTTCCGTAAAACGTCCACGACGTGCAATAGACGGCCAGGGCCAGGGCATAGACCCCCGGGCTCCCCGCCAACCGCCGGCCCAGGGGCGACCGCCGCTCGACCCAGAGGGCGATCAAAAACAGTAGGCCGACGTAGAGGCAGACGATCAGGACTACGGTCAGAGGATCGTACATCTACCACTCTCCTCCGTCTTGGCTTTCCTCGTGTTCAGCGGCCCGCGAGCGATAGCTCCGGCTGGCGAGAAAGAGCAGGACGATGATGGCCGCCCACGGGAGAAAGAGAGACAGGAGAACAGAATCGGGACTTCCGTTGCTGGCCATGATCAGCAAGGGCTGGGTGAACAGGACCAGACCGGCCAGAAAGAGGAGCAGGTGAAACTCGAACTGGTTGAGCAAGATTTTCAGTCTCTCCATTTATTCGTCCTCCAGGGCACCAACCCCGTTGGCTAGTCCCCCCCGCCCCAGGCGCACCTCGACTTTGTCAATGTCCAAGGCCTGGCGCATCTCGGCCACGGCCGTCTGCAAGACCGTCTCCAAATCGAGCGACTCCCGGATGCGGGCGGTCAACTCGCTGGTGAGCTCCTCGCGGGCGGCACGGCGCTGCGTATCCTGGTAGAGGCGGGCGCTCTCCAGGGCCAGGCCCAACTGCTCGCCCATCTCTCTCAGGAACTCGACCTCGTCGGAGGACCAGGTCTCTCCCTCCTGAGGCTTGCGAAAGTTCAGCGTCCCAATAACCCGGCTGCGCACCGGGACCGGCACCGATACAACCGCAGCGCCATCGCCGTCTGAGCCGACAGCCGGGCCTGTGCCGTTTGCGAGCGAGACCACGCCCTGTTCGTCGCAGCGGTAGCCACGGACCTCCCGGCTGCGGACCATTCGGGCCCACGCCTCGCGGCTGATCTCACCGTAGGCCCGCCGCTCGGCCTCCAACGCCTCCTGGCTCTCGGCAAAGAGGCGGGCGTTGTCCAGGGCCACCGCCACCTGGTCGGCCATGGTCTGCAAGGCGAGCATCATCTCCTCGTCAAAGGCGCCCGGCTGCCGATCCTGGACCGTCAGCGCGCCGAGGACCCGGCCCCGCGAGCGGAGCGGCAGGGCCGCCTCCGATCGGGTGTCGGGCAGCTCGGCGGTGACCAAGCGCACGGTGTCTTTTTCAGCCTCCAGCGCCACGCGCCACCGGTTGTTGGCCACGCTCCAGCCGACCATGCCCTCGCCGACGGGAATCCGGTGGCGCCGGGCCAACATGGCCTGGCCGGCTGCCCCGGTCCCGGCCCGCAGCACGGCCCAACGCCTCTCCCGGTCCACCAAAAAGAGCCCCACGTAGTAGAGGTCGAAACGCTCGCGAATGAGCTCGACCACCTGGCGGGCCAGATCCTCGGGGTCCAAGATTGAACTGGCTGCCCGGCCCACCTCGGCCGAAGCCCCCAGGTAGCTCGAACGCTGCTCTAGCTCGGCCGTCCGGTCGGCCACCCGCTGCTCCAGGCCGCCGATGAGGTTGCGGAGCTGGGCCGTCATGCTGTTGAACGTGCGGGCCAGCATCCCGATCTCGTCCTCGCGCTCCACCCGGGCGGTCAGCGCCAGGTCGCCGCCGGCCACCTGGGCCGTCGTCTCGGTCAGGCTCAACAGCGGCCGGGCGATACTGCGGGTGACGAACAAGGAGACCACGATGGCGATGAGAATGCCCGCCGTGGCGATAGCGGCGATGATCCCCAGCGTCCTAAAGACAAAGCCAAGCGCCTCGGCCCGGGCCTGTTCGGCGACCAGGCCCAACCTCAAGTCCGGCAACCAATGATAGGCGCCAACCACCGGCTCGCCCCGGTAGTTCACGTAGAATCCAGACCCATTCGCTTCCCGATCCACCGCCTCCACAATGCCGGGTGAATTCACATAGACGTTGACGTCGCCGGGGCGCGTGGGGGTCAGCAGCGTGTGGTTCTTGCCAACCAGGTAGGTCTCCCCGGTCGCGCCCAGGCCCGTCCGCTCGGCCATGAGCCGATCCAGGCGCTCCAGGCTGGCTTTGCCGGCCAGCACACCCAGGGTCGCCCCTTGCTCGTCGCGCACCGGTCGGGCGACAAAGAGAAAAGCCCGCAAGTTGCTGGCCGAATAGTAGGGCGGCTGGACGTAGAGGTCTGCCAGGCCCTCCCGAAAATAGCGCTGATTGGCCTGGGTGGTGCCTACCTGGGCCGGATTGGTCGAGACGAGGACCTCGCCCGCCGGGCTGATGAGGGACAGCTCTTCGTAGCGCCCGGTCCGTTCCAGGACCTGTTGCAGACGGCCCGTGAGTGCCTCGGAAGCGTCCTGGTGTGCCTGGCTGCCCTCAGCTTCCTGGACCAAGGTGTTCAGGTGCGACACAACTTCTTCCCCCGCGAGGGTGACGTCCAGGTCGATGACCAGGTTGTCGAGCCAATTGATGATCTCGGCCTCTTTCAGCGTAACCACCGGATCCAGGCGGCTCAGGGTCTGTTGCTGGGCCATGCGGAAGCCAAAGAAAGCCAACGCGGCGAGGATAAGCGCCACAGGCAGCAGCGTCACCACGACGAAACTCACCGTCAAGCGGACGCGGATGGCCAGGATGCGGCGATACGCCCGAAAGATCGACCAGACCCCCGCAAAGAGGAGAAAGACGACGAGGGTGAGGGCAAACACGTCCGAGATGGCGCCCAATTGCTCCAGGTCATAGCGGGGCAGCGGCTCAAAAACACTCACCAGCCAGATAAAAGCGCCGAACAGCCCACAAGACGCCAGCCAGACCCAGCGCCTACCCGGCAGAACCAGCACCCCGACGAGGAACAACAGGAGGACCCCACCCGGCGTGAGAAAGAGCGTCACGCCGCCGTGGACGAGTTCAGGCATGCCGAAAGCCAGGAACGCGGCAACCAACGTCAAGAAACCGGCCAGATCGTACCGCCCGCGATGGGACAAATACCAGGCCGGGAGCAAGCAAGCCACGGCCAGGAATTCACCCACGGCCGCAAACAACATCTGCCAGGCCCCGGTCTGGGAAAAGAACCAGAGGTTAAAGGCCGCGGCGCCAAAGGCGCCCAGGGCGCCGATGCCGGCCACCCACTGGAGCGTGATCTGGCGCTCCTCCGGCGTGAGTTCGCGCCGCGGGGCTTCCACCGACCGACCCTCTTGCTCCAGCCGGTGGGGTGAGCCGGTCTCTGGTCTTTGCTCAGGCATGGCGGCCTCCCGATTGCCTTCTTCCGTCCTCACGTCTCATCAACCTCCAACTGGACTTTCACCTCGGCGAGCCGCAGCGCGTCGCGCATCTCGCGCACGGCGGTTTGCAGCACCGTGTCCACGTCCAAGGACTCGCGCATCCGGCCCGTGATCTCGCCCATCAACCGCTCGCGGGCAGCGCGACGCTGGGTGTCCTCGTAGAGACGGGCGCTCTCCAGCGCCACCTCCAGGCGGGCGACAAAGGCGACGAGCAGTTCCCGCTCCTCCGCCGTCCACGCCTCTCCGGGCGAGTCTTTGCGGAAGCCAAGGGCGCCGACCACCTGCTCCCGCACCTTGATGGGTATGGAGAGGGTCGCGCCACCGTTGCCCTGCACAACCTGACCCCGCTGCTCCGCCTGGCGCATCTCGGGCCGCCATTCCCCCCTGGCCCGTTCAAGGCGGCGACCGGCGTAGCGGTAGCCCAGTTCGGGCCGGGCCTGCAAGACGTTCTCCCAGGCCTCACGCGTCAACTCGCCATAGGCCCGGCGCTCGGCTTCGAGGGCCTCCTGGCTCTCGGCAAAGAGGTGGGCGTTGTCCAGGGCGACGGCCACCTGGTCGGCCATCGTCTGCAACACGGCCATGGTGTCGGGGTCAAAGGCGCCAGGCCGGGTGTGCTGCACCGACAACGCCCCCAAGACGCGGCCGCGCGAGCGCAAGGGCAGGGCCGCCTCCGAGCGGGTATCGGGCAGCTCGGGCGTGGCCAGCCGCACGGCGTCGGCGCCCGCCTCGCCGGCGACGCGAGCCTCCCCGTGGGCCACGCTCCAACCGATCATGCCCACCCCCAGCCGGATGCGGTGCCCCCGGGCCAGCATTGCCCGGCCCGCCTCGCCGGTGCCTGCCTGCAATTCGGCCCACTCGCCCGCCTCGTCCACCAGGAACAGCCCGACGTAATAGAGCCCAAAACGCTCCAGGATGAGGTCCACCGCCTGGCGGATGAGATCGTCGGGCTCCAGGATGGAAGCCGCGGCCTGGCCCACCTCGGCCGTGGCCTCCAGGTATCGCGACCGCTGTTCCAGGTCCTGGGTCCGGTCGGCCACCTCCTGCTCCAGCCCGGCGATGAGGCCGCGCAACTGCTCGGTCATGCTGTTAAAGGCGCGGGCCAGCATCCCGACCTCGTCCTCGCTCTCCACCGGGGCTACGCGGCTGAGGTCGCCGCCGGCGATGGCCGTCGCCGTCTCGGTGAGCGTGCCGATGGGCTGGGCGATCTGGCGCACGACCAGGGCCATCAATCCGACCAGCAGGAGGCTGCCGCCCACGACGACGATCCAGGAGATGGTGCGCACGGTTCGCAGCGTGCTGAGCAGCTCCGATTCCTCCTGCTGCACGACCACGCCCCAGCCGTTTTCCAATTCGCTCACGTGGGCGCGCCACGTCCGCCCCTCCTCGTCGTTAAAAGTCAGGGCGCCCTCCACGCCCGAGCGGAGCTGGAAAACGGGCGGATAATAGTCGAGATCGCGCAGTTCGGCCGCATATTCGGCCACGGGATGGGCCACCACCTGATTCAGCCCATCGACGACGTAGGCAAAGCCGGTCTCGCCGACGTCGCTGGCCCACACCTCTTCGCTGATGTCGTCCAGGTCGCTGGCAAACATGCCCACGCCCACGATGGTGCCCAGGGTGCGGCGGATGGGCATCGACACCACCAGGGCCGGCTCGCCGCTGGTGCGGCCCACCAGGGTCTGGTAGGTAACGGGCACGCCGTTCCGGGCGCCGATGTGCCACAGGCGATCGTGATAGTCTTTGTTCTCCGCATCGTCGCTGCGGGCCACGTTGATGCCCTTCATATCCGTGACGCTGACCAGGTACATGTGGGGATGGGCCTCGGCCATCGCTTCCAGGATTGGCTTTTGTCGCTCGGGGTCCATGCTGACGACGTCGGGCAGGGAGACGAGCTGGGCCAGCGCCTGGCTGTTGAGGTCCAGCCAGACGTCCACGTTGGCAGCCAGGGCACGGTTGGTCGCCGCCAGTTGCTCGTCGGCGCTTCTTTCGATCACGTCTCCGGCCTGGAGGCTGACAAAGGCCACCACGGCCACCAGAAGGGGGACGGTAACGGCCAAGATCAGGGCCGTCAGCCGGGCCTGCAAGCGTCCCCGCTGCACGCGTCGCTCGGAGACCATCTGGCGAAAGGCCGCGTAGGCATAAACCAGGACAAAGAGCGCGCCGGCCAGCAGCGTCGTCGTCGGTGCGGGCACCAGACTTCTCAATCCCATCTGAATGGCAATGGCCAGAATCTGCGCTCCGAGCAATGTCCGGGCCAGCAGGCGGATCAGGCGCGTCGCCGCCTTGTCCCAAAAGGCCACGTAGGCCAGGGGCGCCAGGGTGAGGAAGGGCACGGCAAAGATCAGGACCACCCGGAGCGGCAGGGACAGAAGAAGCCCATCGGCATAGCCAGTCATGGCCAGGAAACCACCCTCGTACCCCTCTGACAGGCCCGTGTACCATAGGCCGGTCTGCCAGATAGCGTCTATCGCCGTTAGCACAGGCGGGAGAAGCAGCAAGCCATACAAGAGCCACAGCAGCGGCCGGCGGCGCGTCTGCTCACTGCCCGGCACCGAGCGGAACAACCATCCGGGCTTGAGCAGCACGAGGGCAACGAGGAACAAACCGGTCTGGATCATGGGCGACGTGGCGGCCAGCAGCAGGGTGGGCAGCGCCGCCTGGGCGGCATCCGCCGCCCCAATCTGCATGCCCAGCGCCAGGTTGTTGACGGCAAAGAGGAAGAGTAAGCCACTCAAATGGCGATTGGCCGTGTGCCAAGCATTGAGCAGCAAAATATAGAGTGCCAGGACCAACTCCAACAGGGCCAGGAACCAGGCCGCATATTGCAATACTTCATTCGTCAAGAGCCAATTCATGGGCCGACCTCCCCACTGCCCTTGTGGCCATCTCCATTGGTTTCCGCAGGCCCCAGCCGCACTTCTACTTCGGCAATGCCCAAGGCATCGCCGATCTCGCGGATGGCGGTCTGCAGTACGGTATCCAGGTCCAGCGTCTCGCGCATGCGGGCCGTGACCGTGCTCAGGAGCTCCTCACGGGCAGCACGCTGCTGGGTGTCCTGATAGAGCCGGGCGCTCTCCAGGGCATTGGCCAATCGCTCGGTTATGGTCTCGATCAAGGCGATCTGCTCCGGCGCCCACCCCTCCGAGCCTTCCGGCAGGTGGGCGTCGATGACGCCGACGACGTGACCACGCACCCGGATGGGCACGGCCAGATTCCTCGCCCCATCCCCACTTGTGGCGGAACGGCCCGTTTCCAGCGCCTGCTCGACCTCTGGATCGAGCCAGCCGCTCAAGGGTGAAATCCCCCGCTCGTCCCGGAGCACCGCCACGTCGGGTCGGGCGCGGACGAGTTCCCGCCAGGCCTCGAGGCTCAACTCGCCGTAGGCCCGTCGCTCGGCCTCCAGCGCCTCCTGCGCTTGTTGGAAGAGTTGGGCATTGCTGATAGCCAACGCCACCTGGTCGGCCAAGGTCTGCATCACCGCCACATCGTCGTCGCCAAAGGCATCTAGCTGCGGGCTTTGGACGGTCAAGGCGCCAAGGACCCGGCCCCGAGCGCGCAGCGGCAGCGTCATTTCCGATCGCGTGTCGGCCACGTCCTCGGCCTCCAGGTATAAGGGATCTCGGCGCACGTCCGGCGCGATGTAGGGCTGTCCCGACCGCATGACGTGGGCCACGATGCTTTCACTCTCTACCCGGACCCGGAAACCCCGGTCCACCAGCCGCTGCCCCCCGCCGCCTGACGCTGCTCGCAAAATGGCCCACTCCTCGTTGGAGTCGAGGAGAAGGATACCCAGGCGGAAAAACTCAAAGCGGTCGGCAATGAGGCCCACGACCCGGGGCAGCAGAGCCTCCAGGTCCAGCTCCGAGGAGGCTTCGCGAGCGATGTCGGCTGTGGCTTCCAGGTAACGCGTGCGCCGTTCCAGAACCGTCGTCCTCTCCGAAACCTGCGATTCCAACTTGGATCGCTCTTCCTCCAGGGTTTGGGTCAGCCCTCGGCTCTGGTTCAGCGCGGCGAGAAGTCGTGGAACGAGGTAGTTGTGGCCTACTACGACAAAGCCGCTCAGCATGAGCAGGACCAACGTGTTACTTAGCCATCCAATCGGATCTGCCGAGTCGACTTCTTGCGCTGCCACGATCAAGCCTGTGGAAAACGCCCAGCCATAGCCAATCATCGTTAACATGGCAATGGCCAGCGCCACGATGCTCTCCCGGGTTCCAAAGAACAGGCCCGCCATGAAGGGCAGGATCAACAAGAACAATCGGCCACTGCCACCTCGCCCATCCGCCGGAAAGTCGAGCAGCGCCAGCCCGTACATCAGGGCCATGATCGTTCTTGCTTGCACGGTGTATGGCACTCGCTTCCAGAACGTGATGACAAGCAAGACCCCATAGGTTGCCCAGTAGACGGGAATCGTCCACATCTCCCCACGCGAGTAATCGTAGTAGCTGCCCGCAGCGGCGGCCAGCGGCCCAAGGATGACCAGGGTTCGAAGGACGCCTTGAGCCAACTGCTGCTGCCACGTGCGTACCACGCCCAGACCGGTGCGGCCTTGGGGCGCAGCTGCCCGATTGTTCTCTTTGTCATCCATGCGTTCGTTGTCCTTTGGCCATCACGGGTGATTCGTAGTTATTGCTTTCTTTTGCAGTCAAGCGAATCACCACCTTGTCCAAGCCCAGGGCTTGATAGAGTTCGTCCGCGGCCGTTTCGAGCACACTTTGCACGTCCAGCGTCTCGCGCATGCGGGCTGTGACCTCGCCCAAGAGTTGCTCGCGGGCAGCGCGGCGTTGGGTGTCTTGGTAGAGGCGCGCGCTTTCCAGGGCCAGGGCTAGTTGCTCGGCCAGCGACTCGACCAGGGCCACGTCTTCGGGCGACCAGGCCGCCTCGCCCTCGCGGCGGGCATCCACCACGCCGATGACCGAATCGCCCACCTTGAGGGGAACCGCCACGGCGCCCCGCCCATCGCCATCGCGGATCGACTCGCCGCTCTGGAGTGCCCGCTCCCCTTCGGACCGACGGACATCGCCCACGGGTGCCACCCCCCGCCGGGTCCGGATGAATCCCAGGCCGGCCTGGGTGCGGAGCAGTTCGGCCCATGCCTCGCGGCTCAACTAGCCGTAGGCCCGGCGCACCGCCTCCAGCGCCTCCTGGCTTTCGACGTAGAGGCGGGCGTTGTCGAGGGCCACGGCCACCTGGTCGGCCATGACCTGTAACGCGGAGAGCATGCGCTCGTCAAAGGCGTCCGGTTCGGTGCTCTGCACGGTCAGCGCCCCGACGACCGCCTCCCGCGTGCGAAGCGGCAGAGCGGCCTCGGACTGGGTGTCGGGCAGCTCGCCGGGGGAGAGGCGCATGGCGTCGGCTTCGGCCTGGAGGGCCACGCGTGCCTGATCCTGGGCCACGCTCCAGCCGACCATGCCCTGACCCACCCGGATGCGGTGGCCGCGCGAGAGCATGGCTTGTCCGGCCACGCCGGTGCCCGCCCGCAGAACGGCCCACTCGCCCGCTTCGTCCACCAAAAAGAGGCCGACGTAGTAGAGGCCAAAGTGTTCGCGGATCAACTCGACCACCTGGGCCATGAGCTGGTCAGGGTCCAGGATCGAGGCCGCGGCGTGACTCACCCGGGCGGAGGCCTCCATGGCCCGGCTGGCCGCCTCGGCCGTCTCTTTGGCCTGGCGCAACTCTTCCTCGCCGACCAACTGGTCGAGCAGGCGACGCAGCTTGTCGGTCATCTGGACGAAGGACCGGGCCAGGTGGCCAACCTCGTTCCTGGCCCGCACGTCTACGGCGTCTGGCGGGATGGCCAGACTGCTGGCCAGGCTGCCCCGGGCCGACAACATCGCCTCCGACGTCTCGGGCAGCTCGACGCTGGCGACGTTGCGGGCCACCCGCGTCATCTCGGTCAGCGGCCCGATCATGCGCCGGGAGATGACAAAAGCCACCGCCGCCACGACCACCGTCGCCAGTCCCATGGCAATCAGCGTCATGGTCAAAACCTGGCGGCTCAGGGCAAAGGCTTCGTCCTGGTCGATCTGGGACACGACGGCCCACTCCACGTCCGGGACGTCCAGCGGCTTGTAGGCAGCCAGCACCGGCTCGCCGCGATAGTCGGCCTCCAGTTTGACGCCACTCTCGCCGGCCAGAGCCTGCTCCACGGCGTCGGTCGCTACCTCCTGGCGGAGCAGCGTGCTCTCGGCGGCCAGGAGGGCTTCGGAGCGCATCAGCCCATCGTTGCCCACCAGGTAGGTGTCGCCGGTCTCGCCCAGGCCAGCCTGCGTGTGCATGACCTTGTTGATGCGCGCCAGGGGCAGTTGAAAGACGACGACGCCGGTCACTTTGACCTCTTCAGTCCCGACGTGCTCCATGACAGGTGACGCCACAAAGAGCCCCGCATCGGCCGACGGTCCGTAGAAAGAAACGTCAGACAGGACGACAGAATCAGGGCTTGTGCTGGTCACGGCTGCCTCAAAGGCCCGCTGGAGGCCGGTGCCTGCGTAGGGCTCGGCGCGCAGATTGCTGCCAAATTTGGGGTCCTTCTTGACACTGTACACCACCGTACCCGAGGGCTCTACCAGGAGAATGTCCTCGACGCCCCAGGTTTCAATCGTGCTCTGCATCTCGGTGTGGTAGCGGCCATGCACGACGCTGTAGGTGACGCCCGGATCGCCCATCTCGACCTCGGGCTGGCCCAGATACTGAGCCCGGAATTCGGCCATGGCCTCGACCGGCTCGACATCGCGGAGGCGCACCAGGCTCATTACCGCGTCGCTGAAGCGGCGCATCATCGCCACGGTGAACTTGTCCCGGGCATAGCTGTTGACGTCCACCCGGCCCTGCTCCAAATAGTCCTCGACCTGCTGGGCCTTGGTGTCGCGCACGACGAGGAGCTTGTTGATCGCCTCTTCCCGCAGCGCGTCATTGGCCTGGTTGTAGAGCCACAGACCGGTGATCAGCAAGGGCACCAACGCCACGGCCAAAAAGAACACCAACAACTGCCCTCGAATGGAGCGAAAAAAACCTAGCCTCTCGGTCTTCATGGTCGTTGAACCTCACCGTCGTTGCTCTGCCGGCGCCCACCAGCCCCATCCCCGCTGGGATCGCCGTTCCCCTCCGGGGCGGTCAGCCGGATGGTCAGCTCGTCCAGCCCTAGGGCCTCGTACATCTCGTCCACGGCTGTGCGCAGCACCGTCTCCATGTCCAGCGACCCGCGCATATGGGCCGTGACCTCACCGACGAGCCGCTCGCGGGCGGCCTGGCGCTGGCTCTCCTCCAGGAGCCGGGCGTTCTCCAGGGCCAGCGCCAGCCGGCCGGCGACCTCCTCAACCAGCGCCAGCGTCTCTGGCGGGACGGCCTCGCCTTCCATGTGCAAGTTGAGCACCCCCACCACCTGTTCGCGCAATCTCAGCGGCACGGCCAGCGCGGTGCGAGGTCCTTCCTCCCCGGCCCCCTCTTCCAGGGGGAGGACGACAGGGCGGGCAACCTCCCGCGCCCGGCGGGCCTCGGGTGGCTCCTCGTGGACCGGCTCGACGCGCAGCCGCTGGCAGCGATAGCCCCTGGATCGCCCTGGCCCCGGGGCGATCTCTTGCCACGATGCCTGGGTGTAACGCCCATAGGTTGCCTCCAATTCCTCCAACGCTTGTTGTGTCTCGCCCAACAAGCGGGCGTTTTCGATGGCCAGCGCGATCTGGTCGGTCATCGTCTGAAGAAGCGCCACGTCCTCCTCGATAAAGGCCGCCGGCTCTTTCGACTGCACGTCCAGCACGCCGATGACGTGGTCACCCACCTTCAACGGCAGCGCCACCCTTGAACGGGTGTCAGGCAGGTCGAAGCCATCGAAAGATGCGGTATCCTGGCCCGGCTGGATCGTGGTCTCGGCCGGCGTCACGTTCGAGACGACACGCGACTCGCCACTGTCGGCGACGTCACCGACGAGTTCCGGCCCGCCCACCCGGACCTGATACCCCCGGGCCAGTAGGCGACGCCCCTCCTCGGAGGAAGCAGCGTCCAGCACGGCGTACTCGCGCGCCTCGTCCACTATAAAGATGGCGGTGTGATAGAATCCAAACTGCTCGGAGGTGAGGCGGATGGTTTCATCGACGAACTGGCGCACATCCCGAATCCCGACCACCTTCCGCACCACCTGGCTGGCCGCTTCCAGCATTGTGCTGCGTCGCTCTAGTGCGTCCGTGCGCTCGGCCACGCGCTGTTCCAACTCGGCACTTTGCTCTTTCAATTTGGCGCTCAACGCTCGCTCTCGATCCAGCGCCCGGCCGATCTCCCGGTTGGAAATCCAATCAAAGATGACCATGACGGTCAGCCCCAGCCCCAGCCCGACCGCGTTGGAGATGAACATGCTCTCCGGCGCCACGGGTCCGGGCAAGTGACCGGCTATCTGGGCCAGGGCGACGAGCACGTAGGCGAGCGTGCTGAGCAGCGTAAAAAAGAGCGCGGCACCGACGCCGATAAGTATGCCTGCCGTCAGCGTGACCATGGCATAACCGACGAGAGCGACGTGACCGACGCCCAGTTGGTAACTCGAAGCGACCATCGCTACAAAGACGCCCGCCACGGGAAAATAGGCTGCCAGACGCACACGTCCGCGCCGGCTCAACCAAAAGGCCAACAGGTAGAAGGGTTGCACGCCAAAACCGGCCAGCGCCCCGACGATGGGCGCCCTGCCCAGCGCCCACAGGATGGCCATCACCAGCCCAAAGAGGAAACCGGGGCCGGCCAGTCCGGCCAACACCAGGTTGAGCAGGTACTGGCGCCGCCTCAGATCGGGATCTTGGGCGGTGGGCGCCAACCAGGAGGAAATGCGCTCTATCATTCAGACCCTCTTTTCTCTGCCATCGTCCCTCTACCCATCGCGCCCTCCTCGCCGCCCGAGCGCGGCCAGGCCCTGCTCCTGGGCGGCCAGGAGGGCCAGCAGCGCCTCCGCGGTGGTATATTGCGGCATCCAGCCCAGCCCCTTTAGTTTCTCGTTGCTGGCCACCAGCGGATAGCGGACCAGGTCGGTCCACTCGGGCGCAAAGGGCGAGCGACCCATCCGCCACATCAGCCCCATCAAGGACCGCACCACGAAATGGGGCAACGCGACGACCCGGGCACCTCGAAGTTGAGCCAGTTCTTGCAAGGTTCGCGGCTCGTCACTGGTCACGTTGTAGACGCCCGGTGCATCCCGCCTGATCGCCAGGTGCAAGGCGCGGGCCAGGTCATCCTCGTGGAGCAGTTGGTAGGGCGGATCGGCGCCACGCACCAAGATGGCGGTCGGGCTGACCAGCGAGGCCATCTGGGCCGGATCGGCCCCGGGGCCGACCACCGTGCAGGGGCGCAGCCGGGTGACGACCATCTCTGGATGCGCGTGCTCAAAGACGTCCAGGTAGCCCTCCATGGCCCTCTTGGCCCGCCCATAGTACAGTCCTGGATTGGGGCGCAGCGGCGACGCTTCGGTCAACGGGACAGGGTTATCGGGATGCAGGCCGTAGGCCACCACACTGCTGGTGACGACCAACTTTCGCACGCCCTGCCGTGCGGCCGCCTCACACACAGCCCGGGTGCCCTCGACGCTCATCTCCTCAATATCCTGATCGCCCGGCAGACGCATTAACACAAAGGCCAGGTGCACCAAGGTGTCGGCCCCGTTCAGCACGTCCTCCAGCCCCGGGTCCCGGACGTCAAGTTGGTGAAAGCGCAACTTGCTTCCCGGCGTGCTCGCTTCCACCGGGCGGCGGTCGACGCCAATCACCCGATCAATTTCGCCATCTTGCTCCAGGTAGGACAAGAGCACCCGTCCCAGATACCCCGATACGCCTGTGACGACAATGCTTTTTTTACTCATTTTGCTCCATTTCATCCCCATTCGCCGGAGGTGCCCCCCCCGGGATTCCGATGTACACAGACGCCTCTGCCACATCCGGCAACTGCCCCAACTCGCGGGCCGCGGCCTGGAGCAGGGTATCGATGTCGAGCGAGCGGGTGAAGCGCGCCGTCATCTGGCTGAGCATCTGTTCACGCTCGGCCCGGCGCTGACTCTCCTCCAGCAGGCGACCCCGCTCCAGGGCCACGGCGGCCTGGTCGGTCAGTGTCTCGTACAGCCGGACGGACACGGGCGAGAAGGGGCCGGCCGTGGCCCGCTGCACGTCGACGAAGCCGATCACGCTATCGCCGAGCCGCAGGGGCACGTTTACTACCGCCCAGACCTCGTTCTCCACCAGGGCTCGGCGGCGCGCCTCCGAGATCCGCTCGTCTTCAGAGACGTCCTCGACGGTCCAGAAACTGGTGGCCAGTGATGGGGGAAAGTTGGCCTCCTCGACGGGCAGCGGCACGCCCAGGGGCACGCCCGGTTCGCGCCAGCGGTGCCACGCACCCAGGAACGTCACCGTGTCCGCTTTGCCGTCCTGCCCCTCGGCCGGGCCAAAGAGGGCCACGGCGCAGCCATCGGCCTCCGTTTCGGCCACAGAGCTGAGGATGGCCTGGACAATCTCGCCGGTCGTGTTCGCGGCGGCCAGGCGGCGGCTGACGCGGAAGAGGGGGTTGGCCGCCTCCAACAACGTGGCTTCCTCAGAGAACTTGTGGGCATTGTCCACCGCCACGGCCACCTGGTCGGCCACCAACTGGAGCACGGCGATGTCCTCTTCGGAAAAAGCCGCCGGCTCGGTGGATTGCACGTCCAAGGCGCCCAGCACCCGGTCGCCGACCACCAGGGGCAGGGCCATCTCGGAGCGGGTCCCGGGCAGAAGCGGGTTGTCGAACCGCACGGCTTCCGCGCCGACGTCGAGGGCGATGCGAGCCTCGTGCTGGGCACAGGCCGCACCGACCATGGAAACGCCCCCCACGCGCAGTTTGTGGCCCTGCTCCTTCATGATCCGGCCCGGCTCTCCCGTGCCCGCTTCCAAAACGGCGTAGCGGCCGGCGTCGTCCACCAAAAAGAGGCCCGTGTAGTAGAAACCAAATCGCCGGCGGATCAGGTCGACGACCTGGTGGGCCAGGGTTTCGAGGTCGAGGATCGAAGCGGCCGCCCGGCCCACGTCGGCAGCGGTGGCCAGCTGCACGGCTCGCTGCTCCAGGGCCCGGGTGCGGTCGGCCACCCGCTCCTCCAGGGTGCTGATGAGCCCGTCCAGTTGGTCGGCCATGTCGTCAAAGGCGTGGGCCAGCACGCCGATCTCGTCTTCTCTTTCGATATCCACCCGTTGGCTCAAATCGCCATCGGCCATCTGTGTCGAGGTTTCAGCCATTGCCAGAACGGGCCTCGATATCTGTCTGGACACCCAGAAGGCGACGGCCGCCACCAGGGCCGTCACGCCGATCCCCACCAGCAAAATGACCAGAGCCAGCCTCCTGACCGGGAGCAGGGCCTCCTCCAGCTCGATTTCCGCGAGCAGGGCCATATCCCGCTCGTCCAGCCAGCGATAGGCGCCAATGACGGGCACACCCCGATAGTTCACATAGATGCCGCCCCCGTCGTTTCCGCTCAAGGCTTGATCAATCCCCTCCGTGTGCACGCCCCGGGGAAAACTTTCACGCCCAAACCTGGCGGCCGATACAAAGACGTTGACAGAGTCGACCAAATAGGTCTCTCCCGTCTCGCCCAATCCGGAGCGCTCTGTCATGATCTCGCCTAACTTGTCCAGGTTGAGGTGCGCGGCCAAGACCCCCTCGTTCTGCTCTGCCCGGACCGGGGCAGCGATGGTGACGGCCGACCGCCCCAGGCTTACGGAAGGATAGATGTCCTGGATGTAGAGCCCCTTTCGCCCCTCGGTGAAAAAGCTGCTCGTGACCTCATAGTTGCCCTCGTGCTCGGCGTTAGTCGAGACCAGAACCTTACCACCCACTCCGTGGAGGATCATGATCTCCAGGAGGTCCGGCTTGGTGTCCAGCACCCAGTCCAGGCGGGCCTTGAGGGCCTGGTAGGCCGCGACGAATTCGTCGCTTTCCTCGTCCTGGGTCAGCAGTACCTTGGTTTGCTCAAGGATGAAGGGATCCTCGGTCAGTAATTGGACATCCTGAGACGCACCCGTAACCCAGCGATTGATGCTGTCCTCCTTCAAGATCGCGGTCGTGGTGAGGTGGGCGAGGATATTTTCCTGCAGCGATCTCTGCCCCTGGTTGTAGGCGATGGCGCCGATGATCACCAAAGGGATCACTGCCAGCAACAAAAAGTAGCTGAGCAAGCGAACCAGCAGGCTTTTTCTCCAGAATCTCATGATTTTTTCTTTCTCCGTCGCGTGGGCGCCGGCATCATTCTGGCGACGATTTTCTATGGCTCGGCCAGCCGGTAGAAGTGGAATTCCCCTCCCCGGATCTGAAGGATCACGGCGCTTTTCAAGGGATCGCCGGTCCCTTTGTATTCCATGGCCCCGGTGACGCCCTCGTAGCGGCTAATGCTGGCCAGGCCGTTTCGGATCGATTCCGTGTCGGCCTGGCCCTGACTTTGGATGGCCTCAAAGAGGAGGCCAAAGGCGTCGTAGGTCAGGGCAGCTACGTCGTCGGGCGTCTCTCCATAGGCGGCCTCGTAGGCGGCAATGAATTGTTGGGCTTCTGGACTGGCAATGTCGGGAGCATAGTGCGTGCTAAAGTACATGCCCTCCATCTGGGCCAAATTTTCAGGCCCCAACCCGGACCAGCTATCACTGCCGATGATGGCCGCGTCGAGGCCCAGTTCGCGGGCTTGCTCCACCTGCAAGGGGACCTCGTTGTAGTAGTTGGGCAAAAAGAGCACCTGGGCCCCAGAGTCTTTGATGGTCGCCAACTGCGTCCGAAAGTCCTCCTGCCCCGTGGTATAGCTCTCAAAGGCAACCACCTCACCCCCGGCGTCTTTATAGACCTGCTGAAAGATCTCGGCGATCCCCTTGTTGTAATCGCTGGCCACGTCGTAGAGAACGGCTGCCTTCTGGCTGCCCAGTTCCTCGATGGCAAAGCGAGCCATCACCCGGCCCTGAAATGGATCGATAAAGGCCACGCGAAAGACGTATTCCTTGCCGGCCGTGGTCTCGGGGTTGGTGGACCAGGGGCTGATCATCGGCACCTGGGCTTCCTGGGCGACGGTCGAGGCCGGAATGGCATTGCGGCTGGCCTGGGGGCCGACAATGGCCACGACCCCGCTC
Source organism: uncultured Anaerolineaceae bacterium (assembly GCA_964387775.1). Lineage (GTDB taxonomy): Bacteria > Chloroflexota > Anaerolineae > JAAYZQ01 > JAAYZQ01 > CAYLZO01. Next base: position 23,893 of record CAYLZO010000013.1, on the reverse strand, counting down.
TGGTTGATCAACTTCTGAGCGGCACTCACTGCCTTTTCTTTCTTGTCCTCGTTGTCCTCGATGAACAACTCGATGGTCATTCTCTGACCGCCAACGTCCAGGCCACCGGCATCGTTGACCTCCTGGACGGCGAGCCGGGTGGCATCCACCGTGTATTGACCGACGGCGGGGAGACTGCCCGTAATAGGCGCGATGACTCCGATCCGGATGGTGGGTTGCTCCTCCGGTCCGCCACAGGAGACCAGGCCCGCCAACACCACCCCCACGATCAAAGCGACGATTAAGAGTCTGTGATTTCGCATCGTGACACCTCCTCCTTTTGCCTTTAACGTTGTTCTCCTTCAATCGGCATAATCGGCAATGTAAACGTAAACGTCGAGCCGGCGCCCTCCTCGCTCGTCATCCAGATCTCGCCTCCCAGCCTTTCGACCACGCGCTTGCTGATGGCCAGCCCAAACCCGATCTCCTTTTCCCCGGCCTCGCCGTTGGGTTGCGGATCGGCAAAGATGCGGGCGCGCTCCTCCGGCGGGATGCCGATGCCGGTGTCGTCGACGCTGACGGTGACGCGATCGTCGTCCTGGGTCACGCGCAAACGGATGCTGCCTTCCTGGGTGTACTTGACGGCGTTGGACAGCAAAGCCAGGATGACCTGCCGCACGCGCTGACCATCGGTGTGCACCAGCGGCAGATCGTCTGGGACCTCTTCGTGGACCTGGATCGGTTTGTTCATAGCCAGCGCCCGGGCCGTGGCCATGACCCCCTCGATGATCTCGGCCAGGTCCACCTCGCTCAACGAAAAGGGCGCCGTGCCCAACTCCAACTGGCTCAGATCGAGCATGTCGTTGATCAGTCCCAGCAACTGCCGGCCGCTTTCGTAAATCGTCGTCAAGTCGGTGCGCTGCAAGTCGGTCAGCGGCCCATCCAGCTCGCGGAGCATGATCCGCGAAAAGCCAATGACCGAGTTGAGCGGCGTGCGCAGGGCGTGGGACATGTTGCTCAAAAACTGCGACTGGATGCGATCCAGCTCGCGCAACCGCTCGACCGTCTGGCGCTCCAGGGCGTAGGCCTGGGCATTCTCGATGGCGACGCCGATCTGGTCGGCCAGCGATTGGAAGACCATCTCGTCGTTGCTGTCAAAATCGTTGGCGCGGTCGCTCTCCAGGAAGAGCACGCCCAAGACCTGCTGCCGGGCGCGCAAGGGAACGGCCATCTCGCAGGCCGCCCCGGCCGCGGCATCGGCGCAGCGGACCACCCGTCGCTGCCCGTCGGCTGCCACCTGGCCGACCAGGCCGCCCTCGCCCACCGTCTCCCGCTCCGGCGAAGCCACGTGCTCCCGATTGCCCGCCTGCCACACGGCTTCTCGCCCCCCCTCGTCCAACAGGTAGACCGACACCCGCGGCAGCTCGAAAGCGTTCCCGATCAAACGGGCCACCGTGGTCAGCAGCGTATCGACGTCGCGGATGGAGCTGGCGACGCGGGCCACCTCGGCGCTGATCGAGAGCTGCATGACATAGTAGCGGGTCCGCTGATGGGCTTCCTCCAGTTGGCGGGTGCGCTCGGCCACTTTTTCTTCCAACTCGCCGTAGAGCACCCGAAGCTCGGCCGCCATGCGGTTAAAGGCCCGGGCCAGGACGCCCAGTTCGTCTCGGCGGGTCACCGGGACCTGCTGATTGAGATCTCCCCGGGCCATCCAGGCCGCCGTCTCGGTGAGCTGGACGATGGGCCGCGTCAGCCGGCGGGTGACCAGCGCCGCGATGGCGGCCGTGATCAGTGCCACGGCCAGCGTCGCCCCGACCACCATCGCCGTGACGGTGTCCCCGGCGGCCTGGGCCTGGGCTTGCGGATACTCGGCCAGTAGGGCCACCCCCAACTCTGGCACCCAACGGTAGGCGCCAAAGACCGTGTCGGCCGCCAGACCTTCGTAGAGGCCGGCTCCGTCCCGGCCCTGGAGCACGTCGTTGACCGCCTGGGGCAGGGCTTCAGCCCCCTCCTCCGACACGTGGTCCAGGCCCTGGCTGGAGAGGGTCCAGCCGTCCGGCGTCACGAGCCAGGTTGTGATCCCCTGCTCCGGCCCCTCGGGCGCCGCAATCACGCCCTGCAACGCCTCCCAACGCAGCAGGCCGACGAGGCGCCGGTTGGCCCACTCGTGGCCGACGGCGATCAGCGGCTCGGCCTCGCCCCCCTGCGTCGCGGTGATCAGGCCCAGCCGCTGGCCTCCATCGGGCAACGCGGAGGGCGCTCCGGCCGCCGCCCATTGAGGCCCGGAAGCCGCAAGCACCTGGCCGCCGGAACCATCCACGAGAAGCAGGGAGACCAGCATCGGATCTTGGGCCTGCATCGTCTCGGCCAGGGCCGGGAGCCGAGTTTCCAGGTCCACAGCGCCGGCCAGCAAGGCCAACTGGTGCTCGTAGCTCTCGATCCAGCTTTCCAGGTGGGCTTCCTTCAGCGCGACGACCGTCTCCAGCGAAGAGAGCAAGCGCGCGCCGGTATCGTGCTGGATGCGGTCGTACGTGAGAAAAGCCAGCAAGCTCAAAGGGACGATGGCCAAGAGCAAAAAGGCGGTCAGCAGGGTTTTGCCCAGACCGCCTCGCAGACCCAGGGTGGGTACGCCCGGAGATGACGCTTGGGACGGATGACGCCCTCGCAGATACTCGACCGCTTGCTCTGCCATTGGCTCCTTAGCCTAACCGAGGTCCCATACCGATTCGCCCTCGAGGATGCGCCGGATCTGGTCGGGAAATGTGTCGACGTTGATGGGCTTGGCTAAAAAGCCATCAAAGCCCGCGTTCTGGGCGCGACTCAAGTTGGCGCTCGTCACGTCGGCCGTGACGGCCACGATGCGGGTATCCTCAAACCGCCCCTCGTTTTGGAGGCGGGTCAAAACCTCGTATCCATCTTCTTCGGGTAGGTGGATGTCCAGAAGGATCAAATCAACTCGGGGCATGGCATCTCGGGCGAACTCGAGGACCTGCCACCCCGATCGCTTCCATTCCGCTTGCTTGATGCCCATGAAGGACAACAGCCGGGCCAGGAGGGCATAGTTCCGTACGTTGTCCTCGACGATTAGGACACAGATGTCTTTGAGATCCACGGTCATGGGTTCGCTCACTCTCTCCGCCGGTAGGGAACGGTCTCACTTCTCAAGAAAGGCTGCCAATTGCTGGGGCAAAAGGTCAATGTCAATGGGCTTTTGGATGTATCCGGAACAGCCAGCCGCGAGGGTTTTCTCCCGATCACCTTTCATCACGTTGGCCGTGAGGGCAATAATGGGGGTCCTCCGAAACTCGGCCATGGATTTCAACTGGGACGTAACCGCGTAGCCATCTACGTCCGGGAGACTGATGTCCATCAAGATGAGGTCGGGTCGCTCGGCGCGGGCCACGTCGATGCCCGTCGGCCCATCTGCGGCTTCCAGCATACGATAGCCCTCGGCCTCCAGCACGCGCCGGACCAAGATCCGGTTGTCCCGATTGTCTTCGATGTAGAGAACAGTCGTCGCCCAGTCTTTTTCTTCCATTTTGGCCGCTTTCTAACCTATTACAGGCACCAACGCCCGTACTGCTATGTACAGGTAGGTGCCATTATAGCAAAAAAAGAACTAACTGTCTATAGGACCATAGTCATAGTACCCCTGACCGAATGGAGTAGGGACCCGCCCGGAGCCTAAACCCTCGTGCTAAGGCCGATTTGTGTAGTTTTGAACAAAGCTGTTATAATGGTCGCAGCCAATCACAGACAAAGGAGGGGCCCGTGACAGAGCCCTACGTGACAGCCCAAGACCTGTACGAGATCGTCAAACTCACCGATCCCCGGTTCAGCCCCGACGGCAAAGAGATCGCTTTCGTGCGCACCGAGATCGACCGGGAAGGCAACGACTATCGCAGTGCCATCTGGCTGGCACCGGCCGGTGGAGGACGTCTCCGGCCCTTTACCAGCGGTGAGACGCGAGATCATGCGCCTCGCTGGTCGCCCGCTGGTCGCTGGATGGCCTTTGTCTCCAACCGCGGCGGCGACGAGGCCAAGGCCCAGCTCTACCTCATCCCCACTGACGGCGGCGAGGCCCGGCGCCTGGCCGAGATGGAGAACGGTGTCAGTGACCCGGCTTGGTCGCCCGACGGAACGCGCCTGGCCTTCACCAGCTGCGTGAACGCCGAGGAAATGGCAGCCGAAGCAGAACCCGAATCCGAGACGTGCGACGACCCGGAGGAGCGAAAGCGCCGCCGGGAAGAGAAGGAAAAACGGGAAAAGGAAAAGATCGATCCCCGGATCATCGACCGCTTTGCCTACCGCTCGGAGACGAGCTATCACGACGACCGGACCAAGCACCTCTACGTCCTAGAGATCGACCCCGAAACCGGTGAGCCCCAGGGCCAGCCCCGGCGCCTGACCTACGACGCTCGCAACTACGCCGAGCCCCGCTGGATGCCCGACGGCAGCGCCCTGCTGGCGACGGTGACGCGGCTGCCCGGCGAGGACGATCTCTTTTACTACCCCGATGTGATCTGTGTGCCACTCGATGACAGCGAACCCCAGGTGCTCACCGGCCGCCAGACCGCCGACCACAACCCCTGGCCCTCGCCCGATGGCCGCTGGATCGCCTACAACAGCCTGCCTGCCGCCGAGTACACCACGGCCAACGGCGAGATCAAGCTCGTCGCCGCCGGTGGCGGCGAGCCGAGGATCGTCACCGGCGACCTGGATGCCCACGCCCGCGACCTGCGCTGGCTGCCCGATGGGCGCGGTCTCTGCTGCCTCGTCTCGGAGCGAGGGCGGATCGGCCTGCGGCGCGTATCGGTAAACGGCGGATCGCCAGAGACCCTCATCGACGCCGACCTGGAGATGCTGGCCTACGACCTGTCGCCCGGCGGGGGGCAGGTGGCCTTTGTCGCCAGCACCGACCGGGCGCCGTGGGACCTCTACGTCGCCGACCTGGGCGGCGGCCAGGCCAGGCGCCTGACCAAAGTCAACGGCGAATGGCTGGCCGACCGGGAACTCGGCGCCGTCGAGGACCTCTGGTTCGAGAGCGCCGACGGCACGCCCATCCAGGGCTGGCTGGTCAAGCCGCCCGGTTTTGACCCGGAGCAACGCTATCCGCTGGCCCTGTCGATCCACGGCGGCCCCCACGTCATGTGGAGCCGTCACGAGCCGACGATGTGGCACGAGTGGCAGGTGTTGGCCGCGCGCGGCTACGTCGTCCTGGCTTGCAATCCTCGCGGCTCGGACGGCTACGGCCGCGACTTTCGGGCGGCGCTGCTGGGCCGCTGGGGCGAGGCCGACCTGCCCGACCTGCTGGCCGGCGTCGAAGCTGCCATCGCCCAGGCTGGCACCGAGCAAGGACAAAGTGGCTACGTGGACCCTGGGCGGCTGGTCGTCACCGGCGGCTCCTACGGGGGGTTTATGACGACGTGGGTCATCGGCCACGACGACCGGTTCCAGGCTGCTGTGGCCCAGCGGGGCGTGTACGACCTGAGCGGCTTCTACTGCACCAGCGATATCCCACGCCTGATCGAATGGGAGTTCGACGGCAAACCGTGGGAGGACCCCGATCTGTTGTGGAAGTATTCGCCCCTGGCCTACGCCGAGGCGATCCACACCCCGCTGCTGCTCATCCATTCAGAGAACGACTTTCGAGCGCCCATCCCCACGGCCGAGGGCGTCTTTGTCGCCCTGCGCCGGCTGAAGCGCGAGGTGCAAATGGTCCGCTATCCCCGCGACGGCCACGAGCTATCGCGCAGCGGCGAGCCCAAGCACCGGGTGGACCGGCTGGAGCGGATCGTGGACTGGTTCGACCGATTCGTCCAGAACCCTCCGGCCGACGAGGAGGCGTAGGACCCCCGCAGGCGCCCTCGTTGGCATCCTTGCGGCCCGAGCCTCCTCGAGGCCGGCAACCGATTGACCTCTCGTGCTGGCGCTGCCGGCCGACGTGTCGGCGGTAAAGCGGGCCATCGACTGGCTTTTTGGCTAGGCCGCGAGGATCGCAAGCGCCCGGGCCAGTACGTCGATGGCCCGGCGGAACTCGGCCAGCTCGATGTGCTCCTGCGGCGTGTGGTCCAGCGACGAGTCGCCCGGCCCATAGGCGACGATGGGGCAGCCCCACGCCGGGCCGACGATGTTCATGTCCGAGGTGCCGGTTTTG
>CAYLZO010000013.1:0-17747 GCA_964387775.1 uncultured Anaerolineaceae bacterium | reverse complement strand
TTTAAAGCGCGGCCGCCCCCCCTCGGCGCGGATGGCCTTGAGCATGGCCCGCACCAGGGGCGTGTTTTTCTCCGCCTGGAAGGGCGGGTCGCTGGGGTAGAATTTGCACGTCGCGCCGTTGCACCATTCCTGGACGGTGTCCCGCAGGTCGGCGGCCTGCAGGCCCGACGGCAGGCGCATCACGACCTTCATCTCTACCCCGTCGTGCAGGCCATCGCCAAAGGTCCGAAAGTCGCGCAGCGCGGGGTCGAGGGTGTCGAAATGGCCCGAGCGGCCGCCGTTGCGCTCGGCGGCGTACATCATCAGGTTGTTCCAGAGGCGCACAGCCTTTTCGGCCGGGCCAGGAAACTCCCCGGCGCTGTGGCCGCCCGGCTGCGAGAGCCGGTAGTCGAAACTCAGCATGCCCTTGTAGCCGATGGTCACGCCCTGCCAGTCGCTCGGCTCGCCGATGAGGGCGCAGGCCGGCGCCGGCCGGCTGCGGGCCAGGTGCCGGGCGCCCCGCCCGTGGGATTCCTCCTCCACCGCGCCGATGACCGTCAGCCGCGTGCCCCGCAACGCCGGCGCCACCCGCGCCGCCGCCAGGACAAAGGCGGACAGCGGCCCCTTGGCGTCCACGGCGCCCCGGCCGTAGAGCCGGCCGCCCTCCTCGCGCAGGGGGATGAGGCCCGGCACGGTGTCCATGTGGCCCAGCAGCACGATCTCGCGCCCGGCCTCCGGATCGCCCACCGTGCCGACGACGTTGCCCGCCTCGTCGCGGTGCGCCTCGAAGCCGAGGGCCGCCATCTGCCGAACCAGGTAGGCGGCCAGGGCGTCCTCCTCCCCGGATGGGCTGGGGATGGCCAGAAGGGCTTCCAGAAACCGGATTTCGTCTGTCATGGTTGTAACTCACCTTCGTGATTTGTGGTGGCGGGCAGCCGGTATCAGGTATCAGGGAACCGGGCAGCGGGCGATTCCCGGTACCCGGTACCCGGTACCCGATACCCGATTCCCTACTCCGGGAGCACCGCCGTCACCAGCTCGACCACGGCCTCCACGTCCCCGGCGTCGATGACCAGCGGCGGCAGGAAGCGCATCACCGTCGAGCCGGCGCTGAGGGCCAGGACGCCCCGCTCGGCGAGGGCAGCCAGGGAGGGGCCGGCCGGGGCCTTGAGCTCGACGGCGACCATCAGGCCCAGGCCGCGCACCTCGCGCACCAGCGGCGAGTCGATGGCCCGCAGGCCGTCGAGGAGCTGCTCACCCCGCTCGGCGGCCTTTTGCGGCAACCCCTCGCTTTCGAGGACCCGGATCGTCGCCAGGGCGGCCGCGCAGGCCAGCGGGTTGCCGCCAAAGGTCGTGCCGTGCGACTTTTGGGGCAGCTCGCCCACCCGCCCGCCGAGGAGCACGGCGCCCATGGGCAGGCCACCGGCCATGGCTTTGGCCAGGCACATCAGGTCGGGCTCCAGGCCGTGGTGCTCAACGGCAAACGTCTTGCCCGTGCGCCCAAAGCCGGTCTGCACCTCGTCGGCGATGAACAGCGCGCCCCGCTCGCGGCAGAGGGCCTGGACGCCCCGCAAATAGTCGCCGTCGCCGGGCACCACGCCGCCCTCGCCCTGCACCACCTCCAGGATGACGGCCGCCGTCTCGCCGTCCACGGCCTTGTCCATGCGCGCCAGCCGGTTGTAGGGCACAAACTCGACGCCGGGCAGCAGCGGCTCGAAGGGCTGGCGGTACGCCTTGCGCCACGTGACCGACAGCGCGCCCAGGGTCCGCCCGTGGAAGCCGCGCATGGCGGCGACCAGCTTGGTGCGCCCCGTGCTCACCCGGGCGAATTTAAAGGCCGCCTCCACCGCCTCGGCGCCCGAGTTGCAGAGGAAGGCGCGTGCCGGCCCCGGCGGGGCGATGCGGACCAGCTCGGCCAGCAGCTCGGCGCGGCGGTCGTTGTAAAAGCCGGTGGGGCAGGTGATGAGGCGCGCGGCCTGCTCGCGCACCGCCGCGACGACCGCCGGGTGGGCGTGGCCGACGTTGGCCACGCCGTGCCCGCCGACGCAGTCGATGTATTCGCGCCCCTCGGCGTCCCAGACGCGGGCGCCCGCGCCCCGCACCAGGGCGATGGGCTGCTTGGCGGCGAGGCCGCTGTCGTGGCGATCCTCCCATTCGACGATCTGGTCGGTGGTCTTGGGTAATCGGATATTGGATATTGGATATTGGGTATTGGTCATTGGATGATGGTTCCCTGGCCGGCGAGGGCTTGTTGGAGCGGCTGGGGCACGCGGCCATCGGCGAGGATGACCTGGCCCACGCCGTCTTTGACGGCCTCGGTGGCGCCCAGCAGCTTCTTTTTCATGCGGCCCTGGGCGTAGCGCTCCAGGTAGCTGTGGATGTGGACCACGGGGACCTGGCTGACCAGCGTCGTTTCGTCGCTCAGGTCGCGCAGCAGGCCGGGCACGTTGGACAGGATGACGACGGTCTCGGCCTTGAGTGCCGTGGCGATGGCGGCCGCCACCCGGTCGCCGTCGACGTTGACGGCCTCGCCGGCGTAGCTGATGGCCAGCGGGGCGATGACGGGCACGTAGCCGGCGTCGAGCAGCGAGCACAGCAGGCCGCCGTTCACCTTTTCGACGATGCCGCTGTACTCGCCGCGCAGCACCTTGCGCTTGCCGTTTTCGACGATGCGCAGGGCCGACTTGCGCTGGCCCTCCAGCAGCCGCCCGTCCAGCCCCGAGAGGCCGACGGCGTTGATGCCCAGTTGCTGCAAGCGCTCCACCAGCAGCTTGTTGATCTTGCCCGCCGCGACCATGGCCAGAATCTCCAGCGTCTCGCGGTCGGTGTAGCGGCTGCTGTGGCCCGACGGCGAGGTCACAAAGCGGGGCGGGTGCCCCAGCTTGGCCGAGATGACGTTCGTTTCGTGCGAGCCGCCGTGCACCAGCACGACCTGCTCGCCCTGTCCCACCAGTTCGGCGACGTCGACACACACCGACTCGGCGTTGACGCCTTGTCCGCCTCCAGATTTGATAACGATCATGGTTGTTTTCCTCCCTCTCGTAAGTTTGACATTGCGCAGAATCCTGCGTATAATTGCCCCAATGATTACGCGCCTGATAGGCGCCACAGCTCATTGGAGGGAAAATGGCCGAATTGACCCTGACCAAAGACGAACTGATTACCAGCACGACGGCTGCCAGGGAATTGCCCCGCCTCCTGGATCGGCTGTCCGAGCAGCGGTGGTTCATCCAGCGCAACAACGAGCTCGAAGGCGTGCTCCTGGGCGTCGACGAGTACGAGCGCCTGTTGGCTCTTGAAGAAGAGGTGGAGCACTTGGTCCTAGCCTTGACCCTGCAAGAGCGGGAGCGCCGGGACGGCGGCTACCGCATCGGCTTGAACGAACTGGCGGCCAAGTACGACGTCCCCGAGCTGACATGAGCGCCGCCTACAGCGTCGAGCTGACCCGCTTTGCCGAGGACGACTTTGCCGCCCTGGACCCCAGCCTGCGCATCCTGGCCTTGAAGCAGTTGCGCAAGTTGGAGCACCATCCCGAGGCGGGCAAGCCCCTGGGTCACAAGTTTGGCTACGATCTATCAGGTTATCGCTCCCTTCGTTTTGGCGGCCGGCGCTACCGGCTCGTGTATCGCCTGGACGACGAGGCCGAGCGCGTGACCGTGGTGGCCATCGGCACACGGGCCAGGTCCGAGGTCTACCGCCGCGCCGCCGAGCGTGAAACGTGAGCGGAATACGCATCACGCATCACGCCTCAGATTGGGTGTAGCCCCGGAAACTCCAACCCCAGCCGCTCCGGCCAGCCATGCATCACGTTCATGGCCTGCACCGCGCTGCCGGCGGCGCCCTTCATCAGGTTGTCGATGGCGGCGATGACGACCAGGCGCTTGTTTCCGGAGTCGGCCTCAAAGCCGACGTCGCAATAGTTCGACGCCGTCAGGATCTTGGGCTCCGGGTAGCGGTGGATGCCGCGCCGGGCGCGCACCAGCCGCACAAAGGGTTCCGCGTCGTAATCCTCGCGGTAGAGCTTCCAGACGTCGCGCTCGGGAATCTCCTCGTCGAGCAGGCAGTGGCAGGTGGCCAGCGCCCCGCGCACGATGCCCACCGAGGTCACGGAAAAGTGCACCGTCGGCTCCTCGCCCTTCGGTGTCAATTCCTGGAGGATCTCGGCGATGTGCCGGTGGCCCTGGGGCGAGTAGGAGCGCACGACGCCGGCCCGCTCCGGGTGGTGCGAGGCCGGGCTTTCCTTGTTGCCCCCCTCCGACGAGCCGACCTTGACTTCGACCACGGTCTCGCGCACCAGCCCCCGGCGGTAGAGCGGCCAGAGGGCCAGGATGGTCACCGAGGCGTTGCAGCCCACGCCGCTGGCGTAACGGGCGCCGGCCAGATCCTCGCGGTGCAGCTCGGGCAGGCCGTAGACGAACCGCGACAGCCACTCCGGCGCCGGATGCTCGTGGCCGTACCAGCGGGGATAATCGGCCGGGTTTCGCAGGCGAAAGTCGCCCGACAGGTCCACGATCCGTTCGGCGATCCCGGCCCAATCGGCGACGTGATTCATGGCGAGGCCGTGGGGCAGCGCCAGGAAGAGTTGATCGGTGGGCGCCAGCTCGGCCAGCGGCGTGAAGCGGAGGCCGGTGTGCCCCCGCAGGTTGGGGTGCACAAAGTAGGCGTACTGCCCGGCGTAGGTCTCGGACGTGATCTGCGCCACCTCGATCTCGGGATGGCCCAGCAGCAAGCGCAGCAGCTCGCCGCCGACGTAGCCGGAGGCACCGACGATGGTTGCTTTGGTCATAAACTCGCTCCTTGGTCGTGATACGTGATGCGTGATTCACGTTTCACGCTTTGTGCAATCTGAAGCACGTGATCCACAATCTTGCCCGCCACGTCCACCTCCACCACCTCCGCCGCGCCGTGGAACTCGGGGGTGTGGTTGACTTCGTTGACCAGCAGTGCGCCGCCGGCGGTCTCCAGCAGGTCCACGGCGACGATGCCGGGCGGCCCGTCGCCGGCCACGGCCCGCGCCGCCGCCCGCGACAGCTCGACGATGCTGGGCGTCAGCGGGCAGGGCGTGGCCTCGCCGCCCCGGGCCGTGTTGGTGATCCAGTGCTCGGCGCGGCGATAGATGGCGTACACCACCTCGTCGCCGGCAACCAGCGTGCGGATGTCGCGCCCCGGCTTGTCCACGTATTCCTGGACGTAGAAGACGCTGTGGGCGTAGCCGCCCAGCGTGGCCTTGTGCTCCAGCAGCGCCTCGGCGGCGTCGCGGTCGTTGACGCGGGCCAGCAGCCGGCCCCACGAGCCGGTCACGGGCTTGAGCACGGCCGGGTAGCCGACCTCGTCGATGGCCGCCAGCGCCGACTCGGGCGTAAAGGTGACGATCGTGCGCGGTGCGGGCACCCCGGCGGCCGCCAGCGCGGCGCTGGTCAGCGCCTTGTCGCCGCAGGTGGCGATCACGGCGTGGGGACTGACGGCCGCCACGCCGCGATCCGCCAGCCAGCGGCTGATGTAGAAAGCCCGCGAATGGCTCAGGCAGCGGACGAGCACGGCGTCGTAGTTAATTGTGAATTGTGAGCCATTGCCGTGCAGGTCGAGGGTCAGGGCGCGCGGGTCGAGCCGGTCGAAGGCGACGCCCCGCGCCCGCAGCGCAGCCAGGATCGCCTTCTCCTCGACCCGCACCCGTGAGCAGAGCAGACCGATCTTGCCTGTACGGCAAAATGCCATTTTGCCCTACTCCCCCCAGTCTTCTTCCACTTCGGGGGCCAGGTCCAGCTCGATGGGGTCGAGGCCCATCACCTCCAGCTCGGCGCCACAGTCGGGGCAGACGAGGATCTCGCCCTCCTCCAGGTCGGGGGCCAGATCGAGTTCGGCTGCGCATTCGGGACATTCTGCCATTTTGTCATCTCCTTTTCGTGTTTGATATTGGATATTCGGTATTGGTTATTGGTCATTTGCCAGATGCTTCTTGGCTTGTTCGATCTGGCTTCGGACGGCGGCGGGCGCGGTGCCGCCCTGGACGCTGCGGGCCTCGACAGAGCGCTGGAAGTCCAAGACGTCGTACAGGTCCGGGGCGAAGGCGGGGTGGAGGGCGTGCGATGTAGCAATCGCCTGGTACTCGGCCAGGGGCAGCGCTTGCAGGGAGACGTCCAGCGCCTCGGCGCGGCGGACGGCCCGGCCGACCAGGCTGTGGCTCTCGCGGAAGGGCACGCCCCGGCGCACCAGGTAGTCGGCCAGGTCGGTGGCCAGCAGGGCGTCGTCCAGCGCGGCGGCCATCCGCCCGGCGTCGACCTCCAGCGTGCGGATGACGCCGGCGGCGACGGGCAGCTCCAGCGCCAGGGTGTCCAGCGCGTCAAAGACGGCCTCCTTGTCCTCCTGCAGGTCCTTATTGTAGCCGGACGGCAGGCCCTTGAGCGTCGCCAGCAGGCCGCTCAGGTGGCCGACCAGGCGCCCGCTCTTGCCCCGCATCAGCTCCAGCGCGTCGGGGTTGCGCTTCTGGGGCATCAGGCTGGAACCAGTGGCGTAGGCGTCGTCCACCCGGACGAAACCGAACTCGCGGCTCGACCAGAGGATCAGGTCCTCGGCCAGGCAACTCAGATGGACCTGCACCAGGGCGGCCCAGGCCAGGAACTCGACGAGGTAGTCGCGGTCGCCGACGGCGTCCAGGCTGTTCTCGCTGACGGCCTCGAAGCCCAGCTCGGCAGCCAGGGCCTGGCGGTCGATGGGGAAGGGGTTGCCCGCCAGCGCGCCCGCGCCCAGGGGCAGCACCGACGTGCGCCGGGCGACGCCGGCCAGCCGTTCCCGGTCGCGCTGGAATTTCCAGAAGAAGGACAGCAACCAGTGGCTGAAGAGGATCGGCTGGGCCTGTTGCAGGTGGGTGTAGCCGGGCATCACCACGTCCAGGTGGGCCTCGGCCTGCTCGACGAGGGCGGCCTGCACGTCGTCCAGAGCCTGGTCCAGGGCCTCCATCTCGGCCAACAGGTAGAGGCGCTGGTCGGTGGCGACCTGGTCGTTGCGCGAGCGGCCGGTGTGCAACTTGCCCGCCACGAGGCCGACCAGCTCGCCCAGGCGCCGCTCGACGGCGGTGTGGACGTCCTCGTCGCCGGGCCGGAGCTGGAAGGTGCCGGCCTCGAACTCGGCGCGGACCTGCGCCAGCCCGTCGACCAGTTGCTCACGCTCCTCGGTGTCGATCAGGCCCGCCCGGGCCAGCGCCCCGGCGTAGGCCACGCTGCCCCGCACGTCGGCCGTGTACAGCCGCCGGTCGAACCCGATCGAGTCGTTGAAGCGCCGCATCAACGCGTCCGTCTCCCCCTCAAACCGTCCGCCCCACAAAGTCATCTGCTCTACACCTCCGATACCCGATTTCCTGATTTCCCGATTCCCCGATTCCCTAATCCCGCTTGAACTCGCTGAAATCGGGCGCCTCCAACCCCGGCAGCATCCCGTTCTGCTTGTCCACCAGCGCCTTGACCTTGAGCGGCAGCCCAAAGAGGTTGATGAACCCCTCGGCGTCGGCCTGGTCGTAGACGTCGTCCTTGCCAAAGGTGGCCAGGTCCTCGCGGTAGAGGCTGTAGGGCGACTTGCGGCCCACGACGGTGCCACTGCCCTTGTAGAGCTTGAGCCGGACCGCGCCCGTGACCGTCTCTTGCGTTTTGGTCACAAGGGCATCCAGCGCCCGGCGCAGGGGCGTGAACCACTGGCCGTAGTAGACCAGCTCGGCGTAGCGCTGGGCGACGACGTCCTTGTAGTGGAGCGTCTCACGGTCGAGGCAGATGCTCTCCAGGGCCTGGTGGGCGGTGTAGAGCAGGGTGCCGCCGGGCGTCTCGTAGACGCCGCGCGACTTCATGCCCACCAGCCGGTTCTCGACCATGTCCGAACGGCCCACGCCGTGGGCGCCGCCCAGCTCGTTGAGCCGGGTCAGCAGCGCGACGGCGTCCAGCGCCTGGCCGTCCACGGCCACCGGCATCCCCTTGTCGAAATGGACGGTGACGTACTGGGGCTCGTTGGGCGCCGCCTCGGGCGCGACGGTGACGAAAAACATGTCCTCCTGGGGCTCATTCCAGGGGTCCTCCAGGAGGCTGCCCTCGTGGCTCATGTGCCAGATGTTGCGGTCGCGGCTGTATTCCGACTTGGAGGTGGAGACCGGCACGCCGTGGGCCTGGGCGTAGGCCAGGGCGTCCTCGCGGGAGCGGATGGACCACTCGCGCCAGGGGGCGATGACCTTGAGCAGCGGATTGAGGGCCTTGACGGTCAGCTCGAAGCGGACCTGGTCGTTACCCTTGCCCGTGCAGCCGTGGGCCACGGCGTCGGCCCCCTCCTGCTCGGCGACCTCGACCATGTACTTGGCCGTCACCGGCCGGGCAAACGAGGTGCCCAGCAGGTAGGTCCGCTCGTAGATGGCGCCGGCCTGCATCGTCGGAAAGGCGTACTCGGTGAGAAACTCGTCGCGCAGGTCGACGACGTAGGCCTTGCTGGCCCCGCTGGCCAGCGCCTTCTCCTCCAGCCCGACCAGCTCCTCGTCGCCCTGCCCCAGGTTGGCGGTGAAAGTCACGACCTCGCAGCCGTAATTCTCCTTGAGCCAGGGCACGATGCACGACGTGTCGAGACCACCCGAATAGGCCAGGACGACTTTGTTCACCTTCTTTTTCATTCTGTTCATTTCCTCCCTCTGCATGAATGGATTTCGGCTAAAACGAAAGCGCGATGGCAATCGCCACCGCGCAAAAAAGAGCCAGCCCCCGTTTGGAGGCTGGCTCTGGATTCTTCTCGGTTATACGCCCCGAGAGAGCCTACCCAAACAGGTAGCCTGGCTCTTTTCGGGGTCGTCGCCCACTATCGGTTCTGTTTGCCGCGAAATACGATTTCATCATTCCTCGTTTCTGCCTCAAGTCGGGCGCCAGGATACCACAAAAGCGGAACCTTGTCAAGTCGCGATCCGATTTGACAGGGATCCCGAACTGTGATATAACGACGCGGCCCTGGCCTCCCGGCCGGGAGGCTTTTTTCGTCGGGGCGCCAGATTGTCGGAGGGAAGACCGGACCATGCCCGATCTTGTTTCGTTGGATTCGCACCAGCTCCAGGCCCGCAGGGCCGCGCTGGCCGAGCGCTACCGGGCCTTTCAGGCGCAGAGGCTGGACGTCGACATGACCCGGGGCAAGCCCAGTCCCGAGCAGCTCGACCTGTCGCTCGACCTGCTGCACTGCGTAGACGGCAGTTCCTACCGCTCGCCCAGCGGCGTGGACTGCCGCAACTATGGCGGGCTCGACGGCCTGCCCGCGGCCAAGGCGCTGTTCGCCGCGTACCTGGGCGTGACGCCCGCCGAGATCATCGTCGGCGGCAACGCCAGCCTGAACCTGATGCACGACGCCGTGGTCCGGGCGATGACCCACGGCGTGGTCGACAGCCCCGCGCCCTGGGGCCAGCTGCCGGCGGTCAAGTTCCTCTGCCCCAGCCCCGGCTACGACCGCCACTTTGCCATCTGCGAGTACCTGGGCATCGAGATGATCCCCGTCGAGATGACGGCCGACGGCCCCGACGTGGACCAGGTGGAGCGGCTGGCGGCCGGCGACGAAGCGGTCAAGGGCCTGTGGTGCGTGCCCCAGTACAGCAATCCCACCGGCGTGACCTATTCAGACGAGGTCGTCGAGCGGCTGGCGGCCATGCCGGCTGCCGCCCCCGATTTCCGCATCTTTTGGGACAACGCCTACGCCGTGCACCACCTGACGGACGTTCCCGCCCGCCTGAAGAACGGGCTCGCGGCCTGCAAGGCCGCCGGCCACCCCGAGCGGATATTCATGTTCGGCTCGACGTCCAAGATCACGTTTGCCGGGGGGGGGCTGGCAATGCTGGCCGGCAGCCGGAAAAATATCGAATTCATCAAAAAACAGATGTCGTACCAGACCATCGGCCCCGACAAGCTGAACCAACTGCGCCACGTGCGCTTTTTCGGAGACCTGGCCGGCGTCGAGGCCCACATGCGCCAACACGCCTCCATCCTGAGACCCAAGTTCGACGCCGTGCTCGACGTCTTTGACCGGGAGCTGGCGGGCAAGGGCGTGGCTACCTGGAGCCGGCCCGCCGGCGGCTACTTTGTCAGCCTCGACACCCTCGACGGCTGCGCCCAGGCGGTGGTGGCGCTGGCCGCCGACGCGGGCGTCAAGCTGACGCCGGCCGGGGCGACCTATCCCTACGGCCGCGACCCCCGCGACCGCAACATCCGCATCGCCCCGTCAATGCCGCCACCGGCCGAGATTAAAATTGCCATAGAATTGGTCGCGATTTGTGTGCAACTGGCCGCCATCGATCAGCTTCTAGGCGCGGAAAAAGATAGAAATAGGTTTTAATCGATAGATGAGCCGGCCGAGGTCAAAAAAGCCGATTTGACAAATCCCGGCACCTGTGTTATAAATGCGCCTCAACGGCGCTGCCGTACACTATCAAAGGACGAATGTGAGAAACATGACAATGGAAATGTGGACTCTGACCCAGATCGCCCTTATTGTCCTGGTTCTGATCACGCTCCTCGTCGAGGAGCGATGGGCGGTTGGGAGGGTCCCGGTTTAGTCGGCAGACATCCATCGTAGGCAAGAGCCTCCCAACCGGGAGGCTTTTTTGTTGCCATCACGATCTGTCATTGCGAGGGCGCGCCAGCGACCGAAGCAATCTCCGAATGACAAGAGGGGATCGCTTCCCCGAGATGCCGGGACGGCGCGCTGCAAACGACGTGGCTCGCAATCCGTAGGACTATCGGTTTGTGACAGCGCTGAAAAACTACACAAGATAGAGATACCATGCAAGTCATGATGATTCTACCCAACCTGGTTATCGTTAGCCTGATTTTACGCCTGCTCCTGGTTCTCCAGGAGCCACGGCCGGTTGGGAGGGTCGCAGTCCACGTGGACACTGCGACACACAGCAGCAAAAGCCTCCCAGCCGGGGGGCTTTTTTCGTGCGTGAACCCGTATGTCATTGCGAGGAGCGAAGCGACGCGCCGTCCCGGCATCGGGGAAGCAATCCCCGGCTGTGCCAAAGTGGGATTGCTTCCCCTGGATGCAGGGACTGCGCGCTCGCCAGCGCTCGCTCGCAATCCGTAGGACTATCCGTTTGTGACAGGTGATTGTTTCTTTTATCATGAGCGGTGGTCGCCCGCCGCGCGACACTTGCAATGACAAATGTGTCATGCTTACGTTCAGCAAGTACTGGGAGGTCATCTGACGTGAAAAGCGACGCCGTCAAACGAGGCCCCGAACGCGCACCCCACCGCTCGCTGCTGCGGGCGCTGGGCTGCACCGACCGCGAGATCGGCCAGCCTTTCGTGGGCGTGATCAATTCCTACAACGAGGCCATCCCCGGCCACCTGAACCTGCGCCAGATCGCCGAGGCGGTCAAGGCCGGCGTGCGCACCGCCGGCGGCACTCCCTTCGAGATCAACACCATCGGCGTGTGCGACGGGCTGGCCATGAACCACCCCGGCATGAAGTATTCGCTGGCCAGCCGCGAGCTCATCGCCGACTCGGTCGAGGTGGCCGCCCAGGCGCACGCCTTCGACGCGTTGGTCCTCATCCCCAACTGTGACAAAATCATCCCCGGCATGTTGATGGCCGCCGCCCGGCTCAACCTGCCCGCCCTCGTCGCCAGCGGCGGGCCGATGCTGGCCGGCCGCCTCGACGGCCGGGCCGTGGACCTGGCCGACGTGTTCATGGCCGTCGGCGCCGTGGCGCGGGGCGAGATGCCCGAGGCCGAGCTCGACCGCCTGGAGCGGGCGGCCTGCCCCGGTTGTGGCTCGTGCGCGGGCATGTTCACGGCCAACACCATGAACTGCCTGACCGAGGCGCTGGGCCTGGGCCTGGCCGGCCACGGGACGATCCCGGCGGTCCACGCCGGCCGCATCGCGCTGGCCAAGGAGGCCGGCATGCAGGTCATGGACCTGCTGGCCCGCGATCTCAAGCCGCTGGATATCCTGACCCCCGCTGCCTTCCGCAACGCCTTTGCCGTGGACATGGCCCTGGGCGGCTCGACCAACTCGGTGCTGCACCTGCTGGCCGTGGCCCACGAGGCCGGCGTCGAGATCCCGCTGGCCGACGTGAACGACTACAGCGCCCGCACGCCCCACCTGTGTAAGATGAGTCCGGCGGCCGGCGGCCACCACATCGAGGACCTGGACCGGGCGGGCGGCATCCCGGCGGTCATGCGCCGCCTGCTGGACGGCGGCCAGCTCGACGGCGACGTGCCGACCGTCACCGGCCGCCGCGTGGCCGAGAACCTGGCCGGCGCCGAGGTCTGTGACGAGGCGGTGATTCGGCCCCTGGACACACCCTACTCGCCGCGCGGCGGGCTGGCCATCCTCTTCGGCAACCTGGCGCCCGGCGGCGCGGTGGTCAAGCAGGCCGTCGTCGCGCCCGAGATGCGGCAGCACCGGGGCCCGGCCCGCGTGTTCGACTCGGAGGAGGCGGCCACGGCGGCCATCCTGGCCCGCGAGTTCGACGAGGGCGACGTGCTCGTCATCCGCTACGAAGGCCCGAAGGGCGGGCCGGGCATGCGCGAGATGCTGACGCCCACGTCGCTGCTGTCGGGCATGGGCCTCGACGGCAAGGTGGCGCTGCTGACCGACGGCCGCTTTTCGGGCGCGACGCGGGGGGCGGCCATCGGCCACATCTCGCCCGAAGCCGCCGAGCGCGGCCCGCTGGCCGCCGTCCGCGACGGCGACCCCATCCGCATCGACGTCGACGGCCAGCGCCTCGACCTCGACCTGCCCGAAGACGAAATCGACCGCCGCCTGGCCGACCTGCCGCCCTGGCAGCCGTCGGTCCAGAGCGGCTACCTGCGCCGCTACGCCCGGATGGTCACCTCGGCCAGCACGGGCGCCGTGTTTGGGTATTAGATACTGGGTATTGGATATTGCAATATCCAATATCTAATATCTAGTATCCATTTAGAAGGAGGAGGAAACGACATGAAACTCACCGGAGCCCAAGTCGTCTGGGAGAGCCTGGTACGCGAGGGGGTCGAGACGATTTTCGGCATTTCGGGCGGGGCGGTGATTCACCTCTATCACGCGCTGCCCGACTATCCCATCCACCACGTGCTGATGCGCCACGAGCAGGGCGCGGCCCACGCCGCTGACGGCTACGCCCGCGCTACGGGCCGCGTCGGCGTGTGCATCGCCACCTCCGGCCCCGGCGCGACGAACCTCGTCACCGGGCTGGCCACGGCCCACATGGACTCGTCGCCGGTGGTGGCCATCACCGGCCAGGTGGCGACGCCCGTCATCGGCACCGACGCCTTCCAGGAGGTGGACATCGTCGGCATCACCCAGCCCATCACCAAACACAACTACCTCGTCACCGACGTCGAGGAGCTGCCGGCGGTCGTCAAGGAGGCGTTTCACATCGCCCGCACGGGGCGGCCCGGACCGGTGCTCATCGACATCACCAAGGACGTGCAGGCCGCCGAGATCGACTATGCCTATCCCGAGGACGTGGACCTGCCCGGCTATCGCCTGCCGCACAACGACCTGGCTGGCCCGATCCGGCAGATGGCGGCGATGATCGACGAGGCGGAGCGGCCGCTGCTCATCGCCGGGCACGGCGTGGTGCTGGCCGGCGCCGAGGATGCCCTGCGCGACCTGGTCGACAAGGCGTCGATCCCGATGGTCACGACGCTGCTCGGCATCGGCGCTCTGCCCGAGACGCATCCGCTCTGCCTGGGCATGGCCGGCATGCACGGCGAAGCCTACACCAACCTGGCCCTGAGCGAGGCCGACCTCATCGTCTCGCTGGGCAGCCGCTTCGACGACCGGCTGACCGGGCCGGTGAGCCAGTTCGCCCCGCAGGCGCGCATCGTCCACGTCGACGTGGACCCGGTCGAGATCGACAAGAACGTGCAGACTGACCTGGCCGTCGTGGGTGACCTGAAGGACGTCTTGCCTGCGCTGGTCCCGCTGGTCCGGGACGGCTCGCATCCCGACTGGCTGGACCGCATCGGCGCGTGGCGCGAGGACTCGGCCAAGCGGGACATCGTCGGCCAGGAGACCGACGAGATGGTGCCCCAGTACGTGGTGCGCCAGCTCTGGCACGCCACGCGGGGCGAGGCCCTGGTCGTGTCGGACGTGGGCCAGAACCAGATGTGGGAGGCCCAATATTTCATCCACCAGCGGCGGCGGGCGCTGCTCTCGTCGGGCGGGCTGGGGACGATGGGCTTTGCCCTGCCGGCGGCCATCGGCGCGCAGATGGGCCTGCCGGACAACGCGGTGTGGGTCACGGTCGGCGACGGCGGCTTCCAGATGAACATCCAGGAGCTGGCGACGGTGGTCCAGGAAAAGCTGCCGCTCAAGATCGCGGTGCTCAACAACGGCTACCTGGGCATGGTGCGCCAGTGGCAGCAGCTCTTTTTCGAGGGGCGCTACTCGGGCACGCCGCTGCTGGGACCCGATTTCGCCCGCGTGGCCGAGGCCTACGGCATCCCGGCCCTGACGGTGACGGAAAAAGGCGACGTCGAATCGGCCTTCATCCGGGCCGTCGCGGCCGAGGGGCCGTTCCTCATCGATTTCCGCATCGTCCAGGAGGAGAACGTCTATCCCATGGTCGCCCCGGGCGCGCCGGTGCACGACATGATCCGCCGGCCGGCGGCTGCGGCCAGGTGAGGGAGGAGGAAACGATGCAAAAGCACACACTCGTGGCGTTGATGGAAAACAAGCCCGGCGTGCTCAGCCGGGTGGCCAACCTCTTTCGGCGCCGCAACTATAACATCGAGAGCCTGAGCGTCGGCCACAGCGAGACGACGGGTATCTCGCGCATGACCATCGTCCTCCACGACGACGAGGCCGACTCAAAGGTCGGGATCGTCGAGCAGGTGGTCAAGCAACTCGAAAAGCTGATCAACGTCACCGAGGTGCACGACGTCAGCCACCAGGAGGCCGTGCACCGCGAGCTGGCGCTGATCAAGGTCGCGGCCGGGCCGGGCACGCGCTCGGAGATCCTGGAGCTGACCCACGTCTTTCGCGCCCGCGTGGTGGACGTCGGCGCGGCGGCGCTCACGGTCGAGATCGTGGGGCCGGAGAGCCGGGTCAATTCACTCATCGGGCTGTTGCAGCCCTACGGCATCGAGGAGCTGGCCCGCACCGGCCGGGTGGCGATGGTGCGGAGTGGGAATGGACACAACGGCGCGCCTGATATGTTGTAGGGCAAGTTTGTAACTTGCCCAGGGCGAAGTTGCAAACTTGCGCTACGCGACGAATGAATAGCAAAGGAGAAGCAAATGGCCAAGATTGACTTTGGCGGCGTGATCGAAGAAGTAGTGACGCGGGACGAGTTCCCGCTGGATAAAGCGCGGGACGTGCTCCAAGACGAGGTCGTGGCCGTGTTGGGCTACGGCGTGCAGGGGCCGGCCCAGGCGCTCAACATGCGCGACAACGGCGTCCGCGTCGTCGTCGGCGGCGACCCGGCCCGCGAACGCTCGTGGAACAAGGCGCTGGCCGACGGCTGGGTGCCGGGCGAGACGCTGCTGCCCTGGGAGGAGGCGGTGACGCGGGGGACCATCATCCAGTACCTGGTCTCGGACGCGGCGCAGACGATCCTGTGGCCGACCCTCGCGCCCTGCCTCAAGGCGGGCGACGCCCTCTTCTTTTCCCATGGATTCGGCATCGTCTACAGCGACCAGACCGGCATCGTGCCGCCCGGCTACGTGGACGTCATCCTGGTGGCGCCCAAGGGCTCGGGGGCCAGCGTGCGGGCGAATTACCTCGCCGGCAGCGGCATCAACAGCAGCTACGCCGTGCAGCAGGATTATACCGGGCGCGCGCAGGAGCGTACGCTGGCGGTGGGCATCGCCATCGGCTCCGGCTACCTGTTCCCGACGAGCTTTGAGCACGAGGTCTACAGCGACCTGACCGGCGAGCGGGGCGTGCTGATGGGCGCCCTGGCGGGCATCATGGAGGCCCAGTACCACACCCTGCGCGCCCACGGCCACAGCCCCAGCGAAGCCTTCAACGAGACGGTCGAGGAGCTGACCCAGAGCCTCATCCGCCTGGTGGACCAGAACGGCATGGACTGGATGTACGAGAATTGCAGCGCCACGGCCCGGCGCGGCGCCCTCGACTGGCTGCCCCGCTTCCGCGCCGCCGTCGAGCCGCTCTTTGCCGAGCTGTACGACAGCGTCGTTTCCGGCGAGGAGACGCGCATCGTGCTGGCGGCCAACAGCGCGCCCGACTATAAGGAAAAGCTGGACGAGGAGCTGCGCCAGATGCGTGAATCGGAGATGTGGCAGGCGGGCGCGGCCGTGCGCTCGCTGCGGCCGGACCAATGGAGCGCCGGGTAGCGGGGGGTGGGTACCGGATACCCGCTCCCCTGACCAGGAGGCAATTTGCACATGGCCCAGGAAGATAGGGTGGTCGTCTTTGACACAACACTGCGCGACGGCGAGCAGTCGCCCGGCGCGGCGCTGAACGTGAACGAAAAGGTCGAAATCGCCCACGCCTTGGAGGAATTGGGCGTGGACGTCATCGAGGCGGGATTCCCCATCTCGTCGCCGGGTGACTTTCGGGCCGTGCAGCGCATCTCGCGCGAGGTGCGCGGCTGCGTGGTCTGCGGCCTGACGCGGGCCAACCGCAAGGATATCGACGACGCCGCCGAGGCGCTGCGCGACGCTGCCCGGCCGCGCATCCACACCGGGCTGGGCGTCTCGGAGGTGCACGTCAAACACAAGCTGCGTATGACGCCCGAAGAGGCGCTGGCACTGGGCGTGGACGCCGTGCGCTACGCCAAGCGGTTCGTAGAAGACGTGCAGTACTACACCGAGGACGCCGGCCGCGCCGAGCCCGCCTACCTCTACCGCGTGCTGGAGGCCGTCATCGCCGCCGGGGCCACGGTGGTCAACGTCCCCGACACGACCGGCTACACCACCCCCGTCGAGTTCGGGGCGCTGATCCGGGGCATCGCCGAAAACGTGCCCAACATCGACCGGGCGACGATCTCGGTGCACTGCCACGACGACCTGGGGCTGGCCACGGCCAACACGCTGGCCGGCGTGGCCCACGGCGCCCGCCAGGTTGAGGTGACGATGAACGGTATCGGCGAGCGGGCGGGCAACACGTCGCTGGAAGAGGTGGTCATGGCCCTGCGAACCCGCCGCGACACCTTTCGCCTGGAGACCGGTATCGAGCCGAGGCGCATCTACCCCGTCAGCCGGCTGGTCAGCCAGTTGACGGGCGTCCCGGTGCAGCCCAACAAGGCCATCGTCGGGGCCAACGCCTTTGCCCACTCGTCGGGCATCCACCAGGACGGCGTGCTGAAGGAGCGCACGACCTACGAGATCATCGACCCTCGCGACGTCGGCGTACCTGATTCGGAGATTGTGCTCTCGGCGCGCTCGGGGCGGGCCGGGCTGCGCCACCGCCTGGCCGAGCTGGGCTACACGCTGGACCAGGCCCAGTTCGAAAAGGTCTACGAGCGCTTTCTGGCCGTGGCCGACAAAAAAAAGACGGTCGAGACCCGCGACCTGGAGGCCATCGTCGCCGACGAGGTGCAGGTCTTTTTCGCCGAGACCTACCACCTGGAGCAGGTGCAGGTCTCGTGCGGCGACCACAGCATCCCCACGGCCACGGTCAGCATCCGGGGGCCGGACGGCGCGGTGCATTGCGACGCCGACCACGGCACCGGCCCCGTGGACGCCGTCTACCGGGCCATCAACCGCGTCATCGGCGAGCCCAATGAGCTGATCGAGTTCTCCATCCAGGCGGTGACCGAGGGCATCGACGCCGTGGGCCGGGTGACCATCCGCATCC
>CAYLZO010000012.1:9971-42885 GCA_964387775.1 uncultured Anaerolineaceae bacterium | reverse complement strand
ACGCATCGCGCTAAATTATAGCATACTTCGCCTGATCTTCCAATCTCCATAGTGGTTACACGTTGACTGACAGGGGCGGGCTTTTACCCGCCCCCATTAGTCAACACCTTATCACTACCCCAATCTCTACTCGCCGATCTCGACCATTCCCCAGGCCAGGGCTGCTGCGGCAGCGAGGGCACAGGCGGCTCCGGCCAGGGCATTGGGCGCGATGCCGCCTGCCTGCTCCCAGAGCCAACCACCGCCCGTGGCGCCCAGGATGCGTCCCAGGCTCATGGCCGCAACGTTGAGTGACAGGAGCGAGGCGCGGGCCTCGGGCGCCAACTCGGTCGCCAGGGGCAGCAGGGAGACGATGGCAAACTCGAAGGCCAGCACCGCCAGCACCACCCCGGCCAGGGCGACCGCCAGCCCCTGCTGGGCCAGCCAGGGCAGGGCGATCAGGCCGGCGGCCAGCCCGAGCAAGCCGGCGACCACGCTCCGCTTCTTGCCCAGCCGGTCGGTGAGGACCGTCGTGCCCAGCTCGGCGGTCGCTTCGGCCAGGCCGACGACGACCGAGGCCAGCCCCAGCGTGCTGAGGCTGAGCCCGAAAGCGTCCTCCAGCCAGGCGCCGTAGACGATAAAGGGCACCTCCAGCGAGGCCATGAGCAGGGTGCTCGTCACCAGCAGGATCAGGACTGGCTTGCGCCGCAAGAGGTCGCGCCAGCGGCGCACGAGGGATCTGGCCGAGGCCATCCGGCTTCTACTCGGTGGTGAGGTTGGGCGGCGATGGGCTGGCAGTCCCACGTGGGTCAAGCCCACGGCCAGTACGCCCAGCCCGATCAGCACGGCCCACGGCGCCCGCCAGCCAAAGCGCTCGATGAGAAAGCCGGCGGCGGGCACGCCCAGCAGCCAGCTCCCTGACCAGGCCAGCTCTACGATGCCCACAGCCCGCGCCCGGTGGCGGTAGGGCACCGTGTCGCCCAGGTAGGCGTGGACGGCGGGGTCGTAGATGACTTTGGCCAGGCCATAGAGCACAAAGGCGACGAGGGCCGCGGCAAAGGTGCCGATCCCGACCAGGATCAGGCTAGCGAAGGCAAAGAGGGCCAGGCCGATCTCCATCGTCCGGCGGCGGCCATAGCGGTCGGACAGCGGCCCAAAGAGCGGCGCGACGAATCCGGCCACCAACCGGGCGGTGACGAGCCCGCTGGCCGCCGCCAGCGAGATGTCCAGGCCGCGGGCCAGGCTGGGGAGAAAGGGATAGATGATGCGATGGGCGGTGTTGAGGACCGTCCGCGTGGCAAAGATGATGGGCAGGCCGGGAGCCGTGCGGCTCTGCGGAGGTTCCATCACTCCTCTGGCCAGGCGACAAAGCCCAGGATGGTCTCGGGGAATTTGTCGGTCACCAGCAGAAAGCCGCGGTCGTCCAGCCGGACCAGGCCCTCCCAGTTGCGGGCGTCGCCGGCCAAAAGCTCAAGTTGGATCGGCGGTTGATCCACCAGCCGGATGCCGGCCGGGTCGTACTCGAATTCGAGCAGGCGCTCGACCGGTTCGTAGCTGGCGTGGGTCGGTCCCTCACCGTACAACTCGGCCAGGGGATCGGTCCGCGGCTTGAGGTCGGTGTCGCCGGGGAAAAAGTAGTTGATGGCCCAAAAGCGCCCGGCGGCGTCGAGGGCCGTCACGTCGGTGAGGCGATACTCGATCTGGAGGAAGGGGACCGTCCCGGCCGGGGTCAGGTCCGCGTCGAAGCGGTGGGCGACGGGCTCGTCGTTCAGCCCTGCGCCGTTGACCTCGTAGAAGGTCAGGACCTGATCACCGACGGGCAGAATCGCCTCATCGGACTTGTTGGGGGAGCCGGACTGGGGCAAAATCTCGACGACGGCCGAGACGTCCACCTCCAGGGCGCTGAGGTCGGGCGCGATTTGGCCCGCGACCAGGTAGCCGCGCATTCCGCCCCGGGTGGACGCTTCGATGGTCAGATAAACGCGCTCGCCGTCAAAGGCGATGGCCTCGTAGCCTTCGAAGCCGTCGATCTGGCGGGCCAGGCCCGGCGCGGAAAAGGAGATCGGCCGGGGCGTCAGGGGTTCGGCCGTCTCCCCGTCGAGGAAGGCGAGGACGTCGGCCTTGGACAGGGCAAAGAGCACCCCGTCGCCCTTCGCCCGGGAAAAGGTGGGGTACTGGGGCAGGAGCACCAGGATGTCGTCGTACCAGGCCAGGCCCGAGACCTCGGCGCTGGCGCGGGACACCGGCCCGTCCAATGGGATCTCGACGACGGCTTGCTCCGCTACGCCGGTGGCCTGGGGCGTGGGGGTGTCACAGGCTGCGAGCAGAACGATGGCGAAAACCGCAAAAAGAAAAAGTCGCCTTGACATCGATTCGTCCCTCCTTACTTTGAAACCAGGGGGAGATAGACCCGGTCCTGGTAGATCATCACCGTCGCTTCGCGGGTCAGGACCACGCTGCTGGAAAAGACCGCGGTGTTGACGGCCAGGCCGGGCGTCGAGGCTGCCGTCGCCCGAATGGCCAGCGTGACCGCCTGGTTGGCACTGACCGGCACCGTCCACGTGACCAACTGGCCGCTGACCTGCACCAGGCCTGGCCCCGTCGCCGTGACCACGGGCGTCAGGTCCGGCACCGGGTCAGTCGCGACGAGGGT
The DNA here is from genome assembly GCA_964387775.1 of uncultured Anaerolineaceae bacterium. GTDB lineage: Bacteria > Chloroflexota > Anaerolineae > JAAYZQ01 > JAAYZQ01 > CAYLZO01. Next base: position 40,253 of record CAYLZO010000012.1, on the reverse strand, counting down.
CTGAGCGCTGCCCGAGTGGGCGTAGGCCAGGGTGTAGGTCAGGGTCTCGCCGGGGGCGACGCCGGTGCTGGCCGTCTTGCGGGCCGTGGGGCCGCCCAGCGCCCGGGCGATGGCCTGTCGCGTGGCGGCCAGGTCGGTGGGCACCCGGCTAAAGAGCGTGCGCGACTGGACCAGTTGCCCCACGTAATCGTCGGCCGCGCCGCTCGCGCCCACCTGCGGCTTGCCGCCGTTCAGCAGCCACAGGTACTCGTAATCCTCCATGCCGTCGCGCAGGTTTTCCCAGCGGATGGAGGACACGAGCCGGTGGCCGTTCTGCCCGCAGTAGTCCAGCGAGCTGCCGTCCTGGCGGGGCGGGTAGAAAAAGAAGCCATCGCCATTGTCCTTGCCGGTCACGTTGGGCGTGGTCCAGGGGTTGGGGCTCCAATCGGTGGCGCTATAGTGCAGCAGGCCGTCGACGCGCTCGGCCCAGGCCAGCCAGGGCGTGATCCGGGCCTCAGTGCCGGGATGGCTCATCAGGATGGGGTTGGGCAGGGGCGGGTCATCGCCGTAGAGATAGTACCACCATACCGCCTCGCCGTGGTTCGCCTGGCGGTCCTGGCTCTTGACCGGCTCATAGTTGGTGATGGTCGGCATCCAGACGTCGATCTTGGCGCCGGGATGGTTGTGGATGTCGGGCTCGACCTGCTCGCTGACCAGTTGGCGCAGGTGGGGCGCGGCCGCCTCGGTCAGGGCCGAGATCTGGCCGACGATGTCATAGTCGTCAAAGGTCTGTGGCTCGTTGACGACGTGGTAGTAGGCCATCTCGTAATCGTCGGAGACGAGGTAGGCGTCCACGGCGGCCAGGTACTGGGTCCACTCGGCCTGGAACGCCGGCGAGCCGAGCACGCCGCTGCGCGACTCGCCGCAGAAGCTGTAGGGCAGGCTGTCGGGCGGCCAGTTGCTCGTCGGGCCGAGGGCCAGGAAGGCGGGAAAGCCGTAGCCGTCGTTGAAGCCGTCCTCGCCGTGGATGTACTTGCCGCCGATGGTGGCGAAATCCCAGTCGCCCCAGGCGTCGGGGTCGAGGTTGCCGGCGCAGTCGTACTCGACGCCGCCGGGGTAGTTCAGCCCGGCGGGCCAGGCTACGCCCTTGGGGATCAGCCGGTGATCGATGAAATCTTGCTTGAAGGCTTCGACCATGTCCCAATAACAGTCCCAGTCGCCGTAGCCCTGGTAGACGTCCTCGACGATGTGGCTCCAACTGAAGCCCCATTCGGAGGGGAGGTGGATCTCGCGGGGCAGGCCGAAATCCCAGACTTCGAGTTCGACGGGTATCGTGGCGCTGCCCACAGTGACGGTGCCCTGGTAGACGCCGGGTGCGGCGTCCCACGGCACCTGCACGGTGAACCATAGCGGCTGGTTCTCGCCCGCCGGGAACTGCACAACGCTGCCATTGTCCAGCGGAAAGAGGGGATCGGGCCAGGGGCCGAAACGGTCAAAGTGATCGCCGGCGGTGGTGACGTTGACGTAATCCACACGGTGCAGGCGGGGCGAGGGCAGGGTGCCGTCTGCCCCGGAAAATTCGCTCACAGATACGGCCAAGCCCTGGGCGATTGTGGACCTGATAATGACTTGAAACGGCTCGAATTCACCTTTTGCGGCGAATATCCGCAACGGGTCGTGAGCGATTGGCGCGGCCATCGTCTTGAGCACTTTTTCGACCGCGGGCGCGGTCCACGCCTGCAAGTTGCCCAAGTTGGCAGCGCCGCTGATCTGGTGGTAGTAGCCACCCGCCTCCGGGCTGCCGGCGCTGCCGGTCAGCGTGGCGGCGCCCAGCCCTTCGTCCAGTGTGGGCGGCGGGTGGCCCTCGTGGGTCAGCACGTCAAAGTAGACGTAGTATTTGGCAACGCCCGGCGCCGTCTGCCAGCGGAGGGCGCCGCCGTCCTGGTCCACCAGCTGCAGGTTGTCGAACCAGAGGGTCAGCTCGTCGCCGTCGTCCCACAGGCCGCTGTTGCCGTTGACCGTCTCGTTGTCGCGGGTGTGAAACTCCATGCGGGTGATGTTCGACAGGTCCAGGCCACCTGTACTGAGTGAATCGAATGTATCGGCGGGCCAGCAACTGTCCAGCGGGTTGAGCGAGACGCTGACGCGGTTCCAGCGGTCCAGGGCCAGGGGCGGGCCGCCCTGGGTGACGGGGCTGCCGCCGCAGGCGTTGTAGAGCTTGTACCAGTAGAGGTCGGGCGCCTGGTCCTGGGCGCTGTCGTTGACCTCGGGCCAGACGTCGTAGAGCAGGACTTCGTACTCGCTCCAGTCGGTCAGCGGATCATCGTTGGTTTTGAGTTCGACGCCGGGGTAGCCGTAGCCGCCGGCGGTGTTGACGACCACGGCCTTGAGCGAGCCGCTGCCCTGGGTGTAGCGCGTACCATCGGCCTCGGCGTAGCCGTCGTCGTTGATGGTCCAGTAAAAACCGCTCGCGTGCCAGCCGATCTGGGGGGTGTCGGCGTCCTCCAACATGGTGCTGTAGGTCTCGGCGTAAGGCAGGGGCGCGCCGGGGGTGGTGTCAGTGTAGGGCACGACGCGGATCGAGCGCAGATCGAGCAGGGCGTGGTTGAGGCCCAGGGTGCCAAGGGCGGCGGTGAAATCGATGGCCGCCTCGACGACGCCGCTGCCGCCGGCGTCCGCGCGGACGCGGTAGGGCCAGGCGTCGTCCCACCAGGCGTCGGACGCTTCGGCCGGGCTGCTCACCGGGTCCGTGGCCTGCAGAACTGCACCCGGCGGGGCCAACAGCACCAAGGCGAAAACCAGTGCAATGAATCTCGACGCGTTCATGGCTTTTCCTCCTCTGTGGCGCATTGGAGAATAACGGATTCGCGGAATCTGCGGATCTAGCAGCTTGTCGGATAAGGTCCGTTTGTAGTGCGCGCTTCAGCGCGTTTCTGCGGCGCTGAAGCGCCTACTACGAGCAGCCTGCTAGTCCGTGAATTCTGCAGATCCGTTGTTCTTTGCCCCAGGGTTCTCCAGCGCGTGCTCCATCCGCGCCAGCGCCTCGACCAGCGTGGCACGGGGGCAGGCAAAGTTGAGCCGGACGGAACCCTCGCCGCCCGGGCCAAAGGTGGCGCCGTCGTTCAGGGCGACGCCGGCCTCTTCCAGGAAGAACTTGTGGGGGGCATCTGTGAGCGCCCGGCAGTCGAGCCAGGCCAGGTAGGTGCCCTCCAGCGGTGTCATGCGAACACCCGGCAAGCTCGATTCGACATAATCCGCCAAGAAGTTGCGGTTGGCCTCCAGGTAGCGCAGCACCTCGTCGAGCCACGGCCCGCCGTCGCGGTAGGCGGCGAGCATGGCGGTGTAGCCCATCACGTCCAGGCGCGGCACGAGGCCGGCCTTGGCCGCCTCGAATCGCCGGCGCAGCGCCTCGTCCTCGACGATGGCCACCGAGGCGTGGATGCCGGCGACGTTGTAAGTCTTGCTGGGGGCCATGAGGGTGATGGTCCGCGCCGCGACCTCGGGGGCCAGCGTGGCCATCGGCACGTGCTCGTGGCCTGAGAAAACCAGGTCGCAGTGGATCTCGTCGGCGCAGATGACGACGTCGTGGTCCAGGCAGATTTCGGCCATGTGGGTCAACTCGTCGCGGCGAAAGACGCGGCCCAGCGGGTTGTGGGGATTACACAGCAGAAAGATGCGCGTCCGGTCGGTGATGGCCGCCTCGAAGGCGTCGTAGTCGATTTCGTAGTGGCCGTCGGCGCGGCGGGTCAGCTCCATGTCGTCCAGCGTGCAGCTGGCGTTGCCCGGCGCGTAGAGCATCGGAAAATAGACCGGCGTCTGGACCAACACGCCGTCGCCCGGCTGGGTCACGGCGTGGATGGCCTGGTTAAAGCCGGTGACGACGCCGGGCACAAAGAGCAGGGCCTCCGGCGCCACGTCCCAGCCGTAGAGCCGCCGCAGCCGCTCGACGATGACGGGCCGCAGCGCGGGCGGCTCCTGGCCGTAGCCAAAGATGCCGTGCTCCACCCGCTGGCGCAGCGCCTCGATGACGGGCTCCGGCGCCCGAAAATCCATGTCGGCCACCCACAGGGGCAGGGCGTCGCCGTAATAGTTCCACTTGACGCTGTCGGTATCGCGGCGGTCGATGACGCGGTCGAGGTCATAGGTCATGGTTGGTTTCCTCGCTTCTCCAAAAGCTGGATGGCCAGGGCTTCGATTTGCTCTCCGTTTTCGAGCTTGGCGCGCCAGTCGGCGGGGATGGCCTCGATGCCCAGGTAGGCGCCCGAGACGGCACAGGCCATGGCGCCCAGGGTGTCCCGGTCGCCGCCGTGGAGGATAGCGCAAAAGAGGCATTCCTCGAAGGACTTGGGGTGGCGGAGGAAGGCATAGAGGGCGAAGGGCAGCGACTCGTGCACGGCCACGCTGCGGCCAAGCTGGGCGGCGGCAGCGCCGGGCGGCACGTCCCGGGCGACGAGGTCGTTGACCTGTTCCAGCTTGGCCTGCATCTCGGGCGTCTGCGCTACGTCGACCAGTCGCCGGCCAAAGGACTCGGCAGGAAAGGGCCCGTCGGGGCGGAGTGCTGTCGCCCGAGCCACGGCCTGGGCCTGCACCGCCGCGCCGTCTAGGCCGATGGGGTGGGCGTGGGTCACCGAGGCCGAGGCGCGGGCCTGGGCCTCGAGGTCGGGCGCGTCGTGAAAAAAGAGCCCCAGCGCGCCGATGCGCATCGCCGCGCCGTTCCCGAACGAGCCCTCGCCGCCGTAGAGCGTGCGGGCGGCCTCGGCGTAGGACACGTCGGAGCGCTCGACCCGGGCAAAGACCGTCGGCGGTCCCGAGGCGTAGCCCCGCCACGGCGCGCGCCGGTAGTTCTGGCGGAAGGTGTCGCCCAGGTGCTGCGGGTTCAGGTCACCCGTGCTGACCAGCGACTCGGCCAGGCCGAGGGCCATGGCCGTGTCGTCGGTGTAGACCAGCAGATCCGTCTCCTCGATCCAGGCCCGGAGCCGCCCTTCGTCGGGCCGGTGGAAGGCCATCTCGCCGATGGCGTCACCCAGCCCGCTGCCCACCATCCCGCCCAAAAATTTGGAACGCAGCTTTCCCGAATCGTTCATTGCCGTCCTCCTTACGCCCCTTTGTTTCACCGCCAAGACGCCAGGTTCGCCAAGGTTGTCCAAGCCTTTCTTTGCGACCTTTGCGGCAAAAGATCCTCTTACGCTTCGCGAGCTTTGAGCAGAATGTGCCCCAGGATGCGGGCGATGTTCCAGGCGTCGTCGTCGCCCCGGTGGTGGATGCCCTCCAGCGGAAAGCCGAGCAAGGCCATCGCCTTGTCCAGGGGCGGCTCCTTCTTCAGGTTGTAGGCGACCGACAGCAGGACCTTGACGTTGAGGTGGCTGGGGCCAAAGGGATAGTTAATGTTGTGCGACTCGCACTCGGCGCGGAGCTTGCGCCGGTCATAGTCGCCGTAGCTGGCCCATAGCCGCTTTTTCGACTGGTACTCGGTCTCCAGGATGCGGCACGCCTCGCGCAGTGATACGCCCCGTGCCACGACCTCCTCGGTGAGCGTCGTCAGCTCGGTGCAATAGTCGCTGACCGTCGAATAGACAGGTCGCACGAGGATACTGGCCTGGTCCAGCCGCTCGCCGCTGGCCACGTCCAGGACACAGAGGCCGATCTCGATGATCTCCGGTTCCTGGCCGGGCGGCGGCTCGTCGCGCCAACAGGTGGCCTCCAAGTCTACCACGAGAATTCTGTCGAGTTTGTCTGCCATGATGATGTCTCCTCGCTTGCGTTTAAGCAGCCAGTGGGCGTCTTTGTCCTCGTCGGCCGGGCGGATCTCGGACTCGTCTTGAAGCAGGCGCAACAGGGCCGCCCGCCGAGGGCCGGGCCAGGGGACGTGGCTGGCCTCGATACGTTTGCGGTATCCTCGGTCAGCGCCCAGGCGCCGGGGATCTCTGCGCCACAGAGGGGGCAACGGGCGCTGTCCACGCCTTCCAGGTCCAGGTCCTCTCGCTCCTCCTCGAGCAGAAGGGCGTCGACTCGCACGCCCCACCAGTAGAGGGAGGGCACGACGGCGCCCAGCGCCGCCCAGCCGAGCCGGGCGGGGGGCGAAAACCCCCAGCGGCCGGCGTCGCGCCAGATGCGACCGGCCCGATACACGAGCAGCACCACGATTGCCAAGCCGATAGCTAAAAGCCCGTAGGGAATCATGGGGACAGTGTACTCGGGGGTGGGGCGGCTGTCAAGTCGCACATCGCTCAGGCGGGGGAGAGGGGCAGGATGGTATCCTCGTTCGTCTCGACGACGACGGCCTCCACCGTGCCGTGGGATAGTTCCTGGAGGGCGTCCCGAAAGCCGGGAAAGCGCTCTACGGGGAAGCGGGCGGTGACCGTCACGTCGGCGGCAAAGGTCTCGTCCAGGACTTGCCCCCGATGTTCCTCGACGGCCAGGCGCACGCGCTCAAAGAGGGGGTAGGGCGTGACGATCAGGGCGGTGTAGGTGGCGACCTTTTGGGCGCGGGGCAGGGCCTCGAGCACGGCGCGCACCGCGTCGCCGTAGGCCCGCACCAGGCCGCCGGTGCCCAGCTTGGTGCCGCCAAAGTAGCGGGTGACGACGACGGCCACGTCGCCCAGGCCGCTGCCGCGCAACACGGCCAGCGCCGGGCGGCCGGCCGTGCCCGAGGGCTCGCCGTCGTCGCTGCAATGGGCTACCACGCTCGCGCCGTGGCCCACCAGGTAGGCGGGCACGTTGTGGGTCGCGTCGGCGAACTCGGCGCGGATGCGCGCCACAAAGGCTTTGGCCTCGTCCACGCTGAAGGCTGGCCCGGCCGTGGCGATAAAGCGCGAGTTGAGCACTTGGATCTCGACGCGGACCTCGCGGGCCGGGATCGGATAGCGGCTCATGGCAGCGAGAGAGACTGGTCCAGTCATCAAGACTGGACCAATCTGGGCTCACAGCTCGTACAGCTCGGCGTACTTTTCGCGGACGTAGGCCAGGAAAGGCTCGGTGCGGATCGGCCCGCCGGTGACGCGCTCCACCAGCTCGGCGGGCGTATAGGTCTTGCCCACGGCGTGAATGTGCTCCCGCATCCAGCCCAGCAGGTCGCCGAACTCGCCGCGCTCGATCTGGGCCGGGATGCCGGGCCGATCCGAGACGGCCTGGTTATAGAACTGGGCCGCCAGCAGGTTGCCCAGTGAGTAGGTGGGAAAGTAGCCCAGGTAGCCGCTAGACCAGTGGACGTCCTGCAAGACACCCTGGGCGTCGTTCGGCGGGCGGACGCCCAGGTACGCTTCTATCTTTTCGTTCCACAGCTCGGGCAAGTCCCCAACCTCAACCTTGCGCTCCAGCATCAGGTTCTCGATCTCGAAGCGGAGGAAAATATGGAGGTTGTAGGTCACTTCGTCGGCCTCGACGCGGATGAGGGACGGCTCGACCTTGTTGACGGCCCGGTAAAATGCCTCCACGTCCACGTCGCCCAGCTCCACCGGGAAGTACGCTTTGAGCTTGGGCAGCCAGTAGATCCAGAATCCCCGGCTGCGGCCGACGACGTTCTCCCACATGCGCGACTGGGATTCGTGGACCCCCAGCGACGCCGCCTCGCCCAGCAGCGAGCGGGCAAAGGCCGGGTCGATGCCCTGCTCGTACATGCCGTGCCCGGCCTCGTGGATCGAGCCAAAAAGGGCCGACCGAAACTGGTCGGGATAGACGCGGGTGGTGAGCCGCACGTCGCCCGGCGAAAAGGACGTGGTGAAGGGATGGGCCGAGTGGTCCTGGCGGCCCCGCTCGAAATCAAAGCCCAGCCGGGTGATGACCTCCAGGCCGAAATCCCACTGCTTCGTCTCGTCGAACGTCTGCTGAAAGATCGAATCATCCACAGGCTGCGTGGCCTGGCGCTCGGTGATGGCCTGGACCAGGGGCACCAATTCCTCTTTCATCTCTCCAAAGAGCGTTTCGAGACGGGCTGTCTTCATCTCGGGCTCGAAGCGGTCCAGTAAGGCGTCGTAGATGCGGTCCTCGTAGCCGATGGTTTCAGCCGCCTCGATGGTCAGGTCCAGGATCTCGGCCAGGTGGGGCTGAAAAATGGCAAAGTCGGACTCGGCACGGGCCTTTTCCCAGGCTACGTGGCCCAGCGCCCGGGCCTTGGCCAGGCGGGCCACCAGGTCGGGCGGGATCTTGCGCTCGCGGTCGTAGCGGCGGCGGGTCACGCGCACCAGGCTGGCCTCGTAGGAATCATAGTCGGCGTCCGCCAGTTCCGGTTCCAGGTCGTCCAGGAGTTGGCCGATCTCGTCCGAGACGAGACGCTCGTGGGCGGTGCGGGTCAACGTGGTGAGGTGGTTGGCCCGGGCCTCGGCGCCGCCGGGCGGCATGTTGACCTGCTGGTCCCAGCGCAACACGGCGGCGGCGGCCTGAAAGTCGCTGATCTCGGCCAGGCGGACTTCTAGTTCTTTAAACTTGGTACTCATCTCTTCTCTTGCTCCTCCACTTGGATTCGTAAAGATTCGGAAACCTCCAAACTTGGACAGTCGCCAGAATTATAGCACAGTTCGTGGGGGGAACCTAATGGCACCCAATCTGCCACCGGGCCTTGACAAACGAACGGTTCTTTTATATAATGTGAACCAGGGGTTCATTATCATGATGGACGATTGGACACAGCTTCACGCCTACATCTTGCAGTTGGAGCAGGAGGGCCTGGTCAGCCGCACCTTCCGCCGGCTCGATCCCGGGCGCCAGCAGGCCATCCTCGACGCCATCGTCGACGAGGCGGTGGCCAAGGGGCCGACGGCGCTCAACATCAAGGCGGTCGCCGCCCGGGCCGAGGTGTCGGTCGGCTCGCTCTACACCTACTTTCCCGACCGGGAGGGGATGCTGGCCTTTGCCGTGGAGCTGAGCCGGCGGTTCGTCGTCGACGCCTTTGAGCAGTTCCGGCCCTACCTGGCGGCCATGCCCCTGCGCGAGGCGCTGGCCGCCTACCTGTCGGGCGGCATCGAGTGGAGCCGGGCCTACGCCGGGCTGATCCAGCTCTTTGCCCGGGCTGCCTACCACGGCGACGCCGAACTCTCGGCCCAGCTGGTGGAGCCCATCGCCACCCTCATGCGCGACATGCTCGGCGACATCCTGGCCGCCGCCGCCAAGCGGGGCGAGGTCCGCGCCGGCGTCGACCTGCCGGCAGCGACCCGCCTCGTCCACGCCCTGACCATCGCCGTCGGCGACAGCCAACTGTTGCCCTATCTCAACACCTACTTTCAGGTGACGGGCGACGATGTGACCGAGGAGCGGGCGCTGGTGGCGCTGATCGACCTGATTCTGCACGGCATCGGCACGTAGCGATGTTTTCAGCGCGTTCATTGTGAATTCATCACAAAATATCAGGACCGTCATTGCGAGGCCCGTCGTTTGGGCCGAAGCAATCTCCGGCTGTGCCAAGTGGGATTGCTTCCCCGGGATGCCGGCCTGTCCTGTGCGGCCAGGCACAGGGGACGGCGCGCCCGCGCAATGACGCTTCCAAAGGGGCGGCCATGAAGGTACTCAGCATCGCCCGCAAATCGCTGCTCGAACTGCTGCGCGAGCCGCTGCTCCTGGGGCTGGCTTTCGTCTTTCCCGTGGCCCTCGTCGGCCTCTACTACGTCGCCTTTGGCGAGAGCGACGAGGGGCTGGCCAAGTACCTCAACGTCTGGGTCGTCAACCGGGACGCCGGCCCGGCCGGCGCCGAGTTGATCGACGTGCTGCGCGCCACCGAGTGGGAGGGCCGGCCGGTGTTCGACATAACGGAAGCGCCCGGCCGGGAGGTGGCCGAAATCTCACTCCGCGAGCGCAAGATCGCCCTGCTGCTCGTCATCCCCCCCGACTTTTCCGAGGCGCTGCTGGCTGCCCCGACGGGGGGGGCACCAGCCGAGATCGAGCTGGTGGGTGACCCTGCCTCGGACAATTACGTCTTTGCCCGCAACTTTCTCGACGATCTGCTGCGCCGCTTTGGCCAGGCCGCCGCCGGCCTGGAGGCCACGTCACCCGTGACCTACGAATTCGTACCCGGCACCGGCACCATGTCCGACTTTGACTTTGGGGTGCCGGGCGTCATCGTCTTTGGCCTGGTGCTGGTGGCCGTCACCACGGCCCAGACGCTGGTCCGCGAGGAGGTGGGGGGCACGTTGCGCCGCCTGCGGCTCAGCCGCGCCCACGCCCGCGACCTGCTGGTCGGCGTGAGCCTGGCCCAGATGGCCCTGGCCCTACTCATCGTTCCCGTGACTTTTGGCACGGCGCTGGCCTTTGGCTTTCGGGGCAACGGCTCGCTCCTGCTGGCGATGGGCATCGGCCTGCTCTTCAGCCTGGCGGCGGTGGGCATTGGGCTGGTCACGGCCTGCTTCGCCCGCACCGACAGCGAGGCGGCCAACCTCAGCGCCGTCGTTGGCGTGCTCATGGTTCTGCTCTCAGGGGCCATGTACCCCCTGCCCGATGCGCCCCTGTTCACCGTCGCCGGGCGCACGATCCAGGTCTACGACCTGGTGCCCCCGGCCCACGCCGGCGAGGCGTTGCGCCGCGCCCTCGTCCTGGGCGACGGGGTCGGGGCCATCGCCTACGAACTGGTCGCCTTAACGGTTTTGTCTCTTCTGTTCCTGGGAGTGGGGGTACTTCTGTATCAGCGGCTGCGGCTGAGGCGCGTGTAGCGTATTGCGTATTGCGTAAGGAGGGGGATGGTGAAGCCTGAGAGTTACGAGGAGTGGACGGAGCGTGTGCCGTACGGAATACGAGGACCAAGATGCCAGAAATCGTCCTAAAAACCCAGAATCTCACCAAGCGCTACGGGTCTCTGGTGGCTGTCGAAAACTTGAGTCTAGAAGTCTACGAAGGCGAGGTATTCGGCTTTCTCGGCCCCAACGGCGCGGGCAAAACCACGTCGATCAACATGATGTGCGGCCTGCTGCGGCCCGACGCCGGGCGGGTGATGTTGCGCGGCGTCCCCGTCCACGAGGCTGACGACGACGTGCGCGCCCGCGTCGGCGTCTGTCCCCAGGACATCGTCCTCTGGGAGCGGCTGACCTGCCTGGAGCAGCTCCAGTTCATGGGCCAGATGTACGGCCTGGAGGGGGCGGGGGCCCGCCGCCGGGGCGAGGCGCTGCTGGCCGACCTGGGCCTGGCCGCAAAGCGCGACGTGCAGGCCCGCAAGCTCTCGGGCGGAATGCAGCGGCGCCTCAACCTGGCGATGGCCCTCGTCCACAATCCCGAGATCGTCGTCCTCGACGAGCCGGAGGCCGGGCTCGATCCCCAGAGCCGGGTGGCCGTGCGCGAGTACATCCAGTCGCTGGCCCGGCAAAAGACGGTGATTCTCACCACGCACAACATGGACGAGGCCGACCGGGTGGCCGACCGGGTGGCCATCATCGACCACGGCCGCTTGCTGGTCCTCGACACGCCGGCGGCCCTCAAACGGCGCGTGGGCGAGGGCGACGTCGTCGAGATCGGCTTCGACGGCCTGCCCGCCGGCCTGGAGGCGGCGGGGGTCGAGGCCGCGCTGGGCGCCCTCGCCCGCCAGGTGTGGCTCGACGCCGGGCGGCGCCTCCTGACCGTGCGCGCCCTCAACGCCGTCGGCACGCTGCCGGCCCTGCTCGATGCCCTGGAGGCGACCGGGCTCCGGCCGAGCGAGGTGCGCATCCGCGAAAACACGCTGGAGGACGTCTTTATCCAGCTCACAGGGCGGAGTTTGCGCGAATGAAAGCCCTGCTCGTCGCTCGCAAGTCCCTGGTCGAGATCGCCCGCGAGCTGCAACTGCTGGGCATGGTGCTGGCGCTGCCGCTGGCCTTCTTGGGCATCGCGGCGGCGACCTACACCGGCTCCTACTGGATCACCCACCCGGTGTGGGTCCTCGACCGGAGCGGCCAGGGCGCGGCCCTGGTCGCCGAACTGGAGGCCCAGCGCTACGCCGACGGCCGGCCCGTCCTCGAAATCACCCCTGCCACCGACCGGGCGGCCGCCGACGCCGCGCTCAAGGAGCAGACGATCACGGCGCTGCTTGTCATCGACAACATCGACGACCCGGCGGCCGAAGGGGGCGTGACCGTCGTCGGCGACGCCCTCAATCCGCGCTTTTACCGGGCCGGCGTCGTGCTCGATGGCGTCGTCAGCCGCCACGCCGCCCGCACCGCCGGCCAGCCCGAGGTGGTGCGCCTCGTCGAGTCGCCGCTGACCAGGCAGACCGTGACCGAGTTCGACCTCTACGCGCCGGGCATGATCGTCTTTGCCCTGCTGATGATCGTCCCCCAGACGGCCATGCTCGTCGCCCGCGAGCGCCGCTGGGGCACGCTGCGCCGGCTGCGGCTCACGCGGCTGGGACCCTGGGCGCTGCTGGGCGGTTTCAGCCTGGCACAGATGGCCGTCGCGGTGGCCCAGGTGGTCCTCGTCTTTGGCGCGGCGCTGGCCCTGGGCTTTCACAACCGGGGCTCGCTGGGACTGGCCCTCGTCGTCGGCCTGGCCATCAGCTTTTCGTCGGTGGGCCTGGGCCTGGTCGTGGCCAGTTTCGTCGAAAACGACAGCCAGGCGGCCAATGTGGGCGCCACCTTTGCCATGCTTCAGGTTTTTCTCTCCGGTGCCTTTTTCCAACTACCGCCCCTCACGGTCTTGACCCTGGCCGGCCACCAGATCGACGTATTTGACCTATTCCCGGCGACTCACGGCTTTCTGGCCCTGCAGCAGGTCCTGACCTACGGCGATGGCCTCGCCGAGGTGGCCTTCCGCCTGGGGGCGACGCTGCTCCTATCGGCCCTCTACTTTGCCGCCGGGGTGGTCGCCTTTCGGCGGTGGCAGATGCGGACGTAGGACAGCAGCCCATGGAAACGGACAAGCGGCTGGAAGCGGAGCCGCCGGGCTTTTGAGACCCGGCGGCTTTGTGTTATACTGAGCCCATCCGCGTGGAACAGGAGCAAGAAATGACGACCATCGTTCGGGAAAAAGTTGAGCAGGCCGCCGCCATCCTCGACGAGCTGGGCGTGGACCTGTGGCTCACCTTCGTCCGCGAGACGTCGGCCAGCAAGGACCCGGTGCTGCCCCTCATCTACGGCGAGGGCGACCTGACGTGGCAGAGCGCCCTGCTGCTGACCCGTTCCGGCGAGTGCATCGCGGGCGAGTGCATCGCCTTGGTGGGGCGATTCGACGCCCCGGCCGTCGAGGCGGCCGGCGTCTATGCCACCGTCGTCGGCTACGACGAGTCGTTGCGCCCGGCGCTGCTGCGCGTGCTGGAGCGCCTCGATCCGGCCCAGATCGCGCTCAACTACTCGCCCGACGACGTGCTGGCCGACGGCCTGAGCCACGGCCTCTACCAGGTGCTGGCCGGCTACCTGGCGGGCACGCCCTTTGCGGGGCGGCTGGTCTCGGCGGCGGGCGTCATCGGCGCGCTGCGCTGCCGCAAGACGCCGGGCGAGGTGGCCCGCATCCGGGCGGCGGTCGCGACGACGCTGGACATCTATGCGCGCACCTTCGACCACGTGCAGCCGGGCATGAGCGAGGCCGAGATCGCGGCCTTTATGCACGCCCAGCTCGACGAGCGGGGCCTGGCGCCGGCCTGGCACTGCGACCATTGCCCGACGGTCGACGCCGGTCCCGACTCGCCGGTGGGCCACGTCGGCGCGGGCGAGTACCGCATCGAGCGCGGCCAGCTCCTCCACTTTGATTTTGGCGCCAGGCAGGACGACTATTGCGCCGACATCCAGCGGATGGTCTATTTCCTGGCGCCGGGCGAGAGCGCGCCGCCCGAGCCGGTACAACGCGGCTTTGACACGGCCCTCCGCGCCTTGCAAGCGGCCATCGCGGCCATAAAGCCCGGCGTTCGCGGCGTGGACGTGGACGCGGCGGGCCGCTCGGCCATCGTCGAGGCGGGTTATCCCGAGTACAAACACGCCACCGGCCACCACCTGGGCCGCCTGGCCCACGACGGCGGCGGGGTGCTGGGGCCGGCCTGGGAGCGCTACGGCGACACGCCTTTCCGGCCCCTGGAGGCGGGCCACGTCTACGCCGTCGAGCTGGGGCTGGCCGTGCCCGGCTACGGCTACGTCGGCCTGGAGGAGAACGTTTTGGTCACAGAGAGCGGCGCCGAGTACCTGGGCGAGCCGCAGGTGGGGCTGGTGCTGCGCTAACCGAACCCGTCATTGCGAGCGAGCGGAACGGCTGCCCCCGTCATTGCGAGCGAGCGGAGCGGCTGCCCCCGTCATTGCGAGCGAGCGGAGCGAGCGAAGCAATCTCCGGCTACTCATGGGAAACCGTCTGTGGGCAGAGTTGGGGATTGCTTCCCCGGGATGCCGGCCTGTCCTGTGCGGCCAGGCACATCCCCAAAGGGGACTGGCGAAGCGGGGGACGGCGCGTCGCTGGCGTTCCTCGCAATGACACAGTGGAAAGAAGGAGGATGAGCATGCCGAGATTGATGCGTTGTTTGTATTGTGGGGCCTTGCAGGACGAGCCCCAGGGGGTCAAGACCTGCGTCCGCTGCGGCGGCGAGCTGGGCTTCGAGGTCGAGCCGCCGCCGTCGGGGCGGCGCTCCTACGTGCAGGTGCAGATGGAGCTGGACCAGGTCCAGGCGCCCGCCGGGCGGAACGTGGACCGCCACCTGCTGGTCACGCTGCGCACGCCGGCCCAGGTGCCGCCCGACGAGGCGGCGCCCACCGGGACGGGTCGCCCGCCCCTCAACCTGGCGGCCGTGCTCGACGTGTCGGGCTCGATGCGGGGGCAGAAGCTGGCCCAGGCCAAGGAGGCGGTGCGCGAGGCGCTGCGCCGCCTGCACGACGGCGACGTCTTTTCGCTGGTCGTCTTTTCCGACGAGGTGCGCTGTGTCCTGGAGCCGACGGTGCTCGATGGCCGGGCCCGCCGCGTCGTGGAGAGCGTGCTGCGCGAGGTAGAGGCGGGCGGCATGACGGCCCTGTGCGGTGGCCTGGAGATGGGGATCGACAAGGCGGCGGGCCGCCGTCAGGAGACCAACCTGGTGCTCCTGCTCAGCGACGGCCAGGCCAACGTGGGCGAGACCGACGTCGAGCTGGTGGGGCAGCGCGGCTACCAGGCCCGGCAGGAGAGCCTCATCGTCTCGACGCTGGGCGTGGGCAGCGACTACAACGAGGCGCTCATGGCCGAGATCGCCACCCAGGGCGGCGGGCGTTTCTATCACGTCCAGGCGGCGGGCGAGATCGCGGCCTATCTCACCGGTGAGCTGGGCGAGGTGGCGGCCCTGGCCGCGCGCGACGTGCGCCTGCACCTGACCCTGCCGCCGGGGGCGACGCTGGTGCCCTTCTCGGCGGCCTATCCGGCCCAGCAGAGCGGCGACGCGGCCCTGGTCCAGGTGGGCGACGTGCCCAGCGACGTCGAGCTCGAGATCCCGCTGCGGCTGACGCTGCCAGGCCAGCCGGCGGGCAGCAAGCTCAGCGTCGTGGGCCAGGTGACCTACCGCTCGCCGGCGGGCAACAGCCTGAGCGTGTCGCTCAACCGCGTGACCGTCCGTTTTGTCGAGCAAAAGACGTTCAGCCTGCGGGACGGCGTCGTGGCGCCCGTGGCCGAACAGGTGCTGAAGCAGATGCGGGCGGCCAACGTGCTCGGCGTGTCGCGGGCGATGGCCAAGAGCCGGGAGGCGGGCGCCCGCCAGGCGGACCTGGAACGGGCCAGATTGCGGGAATACGCGGCGTTGCTGGGCGAGGAGCGGGCCGAGGAGGAGGAAGAGCTGACGGACCTCCAGTTTGCGGCGCTCGACGGTGAATCGGTGCAGGCCAAGCAGGTCCTGGCCGCGGCGGTGGGTCTGACGCGCAGTGCAAAAACGTTTGGCAAGTAGAACGCGATCGACTTCGCATAGTCATTGAGGTGGGGAAACCTGGCCGGGCTGAGTTTTCTTGAAAGGTAAAATAGGCTATGCGAAGGTTTAGTGTTGTTCTTTGTGTCTTGGTGGTGGAGCGCGGTGGACGGTTTGGTCAAAGAGTGGTATACTTGAGGGGAGCACATTCGAACTCGAGGAGGAGTGAATGGCCCCAGATGACGGTTTGAACGCCGAGGTGCGCCGCCGCCGGGAGGAGGCCCGGCAGGGGGGCGGGCCGGAGGCGATCACGCGCCAGCACGCCAAAGGCAAGCTGACGGCCCGTGAGCGGATCGACCGCCTGCTCGATGCGGGCAGCTTTCAGGAGATCGACCCCTACGTCACCCACCGCCACGACGCCTTTGGCCTGGACGAGAAGCGCTTCCCCGGCGACGCGGTCGTGGTCGGCCTGGGCCGCATCGACGGCCGCAAGGTGGCCCTCGCCGCCCAGGATTTCACCGTCATCGGCGGCTCCTTCTCCGAGGTGCAGGCCCAGAAGGTGTGCAAGGTGCTCGACCTGGCCGTCGGCTCGGGCAGGCCGATGATCTTTCTCAACGACTCGGTCGGCGCCCGCATCCAGGAGGGGGTGTGGGGCCTGGCCGGTTACAGCGAGCTCTTTTGGCGCAACACCCAGGCCAGCGGCGTCATCCCCCAGATCAGCGTCATGCTCGGCCCCTGCGCCGGCGGCTCGGTTTATTCCCCCGGACTGACCGACTTTGTCGTCATGACCGAGGGCCTGAGCCACATGTTTATCACCGGGCCGGACGTTATCGAGACGGTGACGGGCGAGGAGGTCGATTTCGAGACGCTGGGCGGGGCGCTGACCCACGCGGCCAAGAGCGGCGTGGCCCACTTTGTCGCCGGCGACGAGGACGATGCCTTGGCCCTCACCCGCAAGCTGCTGAGCTACCTGCCCGCCAACAACGCGGCACCCCCGGCCCGCGTCCCACCCACGGACGATCCGGCACGGGCCGACCCGGCCCTGGATACCCTGGTGCCGCTGGAGGACACCCAATCCTACGACATCCGCGAGGCGATCCGGCGCATTTTCGACCTGGAGAGCTTTTTTGAAGTGCAGGCTCGTTTTGCGCCCAACGCGGTGGTCGGCTTTGCCCGGCTCCACGGCGAGGTGGCCGGCGTGGTCGCCAACCAGCCGGCCTGGCTGGCGGGCGTGCTCGACATCGACGCCTCGGACAAGATCGCGGCCTTTGTGCGCTTTTGCGACGCGTTCAACATCCCCCTGGTCACGTTCGTGGATTGCCCCGGATTCATGCCCGGCACGGTGCAGGAGCACGGCGGCATTATCCGCCACGGGGCCAAGATCGTCTACGCCTACTCGGAGGCCACGGTCCCCAAGGTGTGCGTGGTGACGCGCAAGGCCTACGGCGGGGCCTACATCGTCATGAGCAGTAAACAGATCCGCACCGACCTGGTCTACGCCTGGCCGACGGCCGAGATCGCCGTGCTGGGCGCCGAGGGGGCGGTCAATATCCTGTATCGCAAACGGCTGGCAGAGGCGGAGAACCCCGACGAGTTGCGGGCGCAGTTTGCGGCCGAGTTCCAGGAGCGGTTCGCCAGTCCCTATGCGGCGGCGGCCAGCGGCCACGTGGACGACGTGATCGTGCCCAGCGAGACGCGGGCCAAGCTGATCGCGGCGCTCGATTTCTTGCGCGACAAGCAGGCGTCGTCGCTGCCCAAGAAACATGGTTGTATGCCGGTCTGAGTTGAGTATGGAACGCTGGAAGACGGTTTCGCGGCACGTGATTTTGGATCGCAGCCCCTGGCTGACGGTGGAGGAGCACACCGTCGAGCTGCCCGACGGCCGGGTTATCCCGCATTGGCCGTGGGTGATCACACCCGACTATGTGAACGTGGTGGCGGTGACCGGCGAGGAACGCTTTCTCTGCTTTCGCCAGGTCAAGTACGGCCTGGAAGGGACCTCGCTGGCCCCGGTGGGCGGCTACCTGGAGCCGAATGAGGCGTCGCTGGACACGGCCAAGCGCGAGCTGCTGGAAGAGACGGGCTGCGTGGCGGCCGAGTGGGTGGACCTGGGCAGCTACCGGGTGGACCCCAATCGCGGCCTGGCGACCGGGTACCTGTACCTGGCCCTGGGCGCACGCCGCGTGGCCGAGCCCGACGCCGACGACCTGGAGGAGCAGGAGTTGCTGGAGTTGACCCGCGCCGAGATAGAGGCCGCGCTGGCCGGCGGCGCGTTCAAAGTGCTGGCCTGGGTGGCCGCCGTCCTGCTGGCCCTGCGCTACCTGGAGGCATAGCTTGGAGAATCCGATCCTGGCGGCGTTGTCCATCAGCTTGTTGGGCATGCCGCTGTTGTTTCTGGCCCTGGCCTTTTTCTACGGCCTGCTCAGGGTGCTGACGTCGGGTCTGCAAGATCGGCTGGCCGAAACCGGGCCGCCGGAGAGCGAGGGGGAAAAGCCCGCCGGGGACGAGGCGCTGTACCGGGCGGCTGCCGTGGCTGTCGCCCTGGCGCGGGCGGAGGCGGAGGCTGCCACGGCTCACATTGACCTGGGTTCGGGCGAGGGCGGGCCCGTGAGCGCGTGGTGGTCACTCCACCACCAGCGGCAATTGGCCGCCAGGGCGAAAGGCCGGGGTATATCGTGAAGCGTTACCAGATCGTCATCGACGGGCGTTCGTTCGACGTTCAGGTTCTGGGCGATCCGCGAGAAGAGCGGGTCCAGGTGGAGGTGGACGGTGTCCCGCTGAGCGTGGAGGTACGCCAGGGCGCCGGCGACGTCCAGGAGACCCCGGTGCCCGAACAATCCCCGGTCGAGGTGACCCGTCCGGCGGGCCGGCTGGCCCCGGTCGCGGCCGGCGACGTGGTCGCGCCGCTGCCGGGTGTGGTCGGCCCGATCCGGGTGGAGGCGGGCCAACGGGTGGCGATGGGCGACGAGCTGCTGGTCATCGAAGCGATGAAGATGGAGAACGTCATCCGCGCCCCGCGCGGCGGCGTCGTCGAGACGATCCACGTGGCCGGGGGCCAGCGCGTGGCCCACGGCGCGCCGCTGCTGGCCTATCGGGCGGAAGCTGACATAAAGACGTGACAATTGACACTGCCCAGACGTTGTGGTATACTTGGTTTTGTTCGCCGGGGGACGGACGCTGTAATCATCGTACCTCACCTGTAATGATGTACTATCAAAGCCCAGGATCTGACACAATGGGCTGACCTGTCCGGGGATTTGCTACCGGACACTTTTATGGTTGCCGGGAGGAACAGCCGCGGATCGACAGAAATGCGCGGGTTTTTCAAAGCAGATGAGTTTTGTGCCCCAATTCGACGAGTCCAATCCGCGTTTTTCTGTAAATCCGTGATTCTGAAGCACATGGCAGAAAAAGTGTCGTAGTGAATCCAGGGAGTCATTATGCCAGTTATTGAAGCTGAAGTTCGGTCCGGGGCGTATTACGATTCTATAGTTCTCATGCAGTTGCAGCGTGCTCTGGCGGGGCTGCCCGGCGTGCTCGACGCGGGTGTGGTGATGGGTACCGAGGCCAACAAGGAGATCCTGGCCCAGACCGGGTTGCTGACGGGTGAGGTCCAGGCGGCTGCTGCCGATGACCTGGTCCTCGTGGTCAAGGCAGAGGTGGAGGCCGAGGCCGAGGCGGCGCTGGGACAGGTGGACGAGTTGCTCACCCGACGGCGAAGCGTCGTCGAGCAAGAGTATCTGCCCAAGAGCCTGGAATCGGCAGCGGCGATGTTGCCCGAAGCCCGGTGGGTGCTGGTCTCGGTGCCGGGGCGCTACGCCGGCGGCGTGGCCCGCGAGGCGCTGCGCCTGGGCAAACACGTTTTCCTCTACAGCGACAACGTCTCCCTCGACGACGAAGTCGCGTTGAAGCAATTGGCCCGCGAGAAGGGCTTGCTGGTCATGGGGCCGGACTGTGGCTCGGCCATCGTCAACGGCGTGGGGTTGGGCTTTGCCAACCGGGTGCGCCGGGGTCCCATCGGCATGGTCGCCGCTTCGGGGACGGGTTTACAGCAGGTCAGCGCCCGCATCCACCAACTGGGCGGCGGCCTGTCCCACGCCCTGGGCACCGGCGGGCGCGACCTGTCGGAGGCCGTCGGCGCGGTGACGGCTCACCAGGGCCTCGACCTGCTGGCCCGTGATCCCGAAACGGCGGTGATCGTCCTGGTGTCCAAGCCGCCGGCGGCCCGGGTAGCCGAGGGCCTGCTGGGGGCGGCGCGGGCGGCGGGCAAGCCGGTGGTGGTCGATTTCATCGGCTACGCGCCCTCGGCGCGGCGGGTGGATAATCTTCATTTTGCCAACACCTTTGACGAGGCGGCAGTGCTTGCCGTCGAGTCGGCCGCTTCGCCGCCTGACCCGGAGCCCGTCCCCGACGTGAGCCGATTCGCGGACGGCCAGCGCTACCTGCGCGGCCTCTTTTCCGGCGGCACGCTGGCCTACGAGGCGCTGCTGCTCTTGCAAGATTACCTGCCCGCCGTCTATTCCAACGTCCCGCTCACGGAGGAACAGCGCCTGGGGAACGCGCTGGTCAGCCGGGCGCACACCATCGTCGACATGGGCGAAGACGAGTTCACGGTGGGCCGCCTGCATCCGATGATGGACAACGACCTGCGCATCCGGCGGCTGCGGCAGGAGGCGGAGGACCCGGAGACCGCCGTAGTTCTGCTCGACGTGGTGCTGGGCTACGGCGCTCACCCCGACCCGGCGGGCGAGCTGGCGCCGGCCATCGCCGAGGCGCGGGCGGATGTGGTGGAGGCCGGGCGTCACCTGGAAGTTGTCGCCGTCGTGGTCGGCACCGACGAGGACCCGCAGGACATGGCGGCCCAGATCGAGCGGCTGCGGGCGGCCGGGGCGCGGGTGAAGACGAGCCACGACGCGGCCGTGCGCTACGTGGGGCGGTTGTTGCGGGCGATCAGCGGTCAGCGGTCAGCCTTCAGCTTTCAGCCGGTGGATCTGGGGGTGTTGGAGAAGCCTTTGGCGGCGATCAACGTGGGGTTGACGTCGTTCACGGAGAGCCTGCAGGCCCAGGAAGCACCGGTTGTGCAGGTGGATTGGAAGCCACCGGCGGGCGGGAATGAGCGACTGATGGCGATTTTGGAGCGGATGCGGGACTAGCTGTTCAAAGCCACAGGTTTAGGCATGAACATTGCAGAGATCAAGGCCAAAGTTCACGCCGATCAGTATGTCTATACTCTCCACGCAGAGATCGAACGCAAGGCAGATGAGTTGACTTTTGTCCAGGTCGAAGAGGCTCTGCTGAATGGTGAGATACTTGAGCAATATCCTGACACTGGCCGGGGCGAGAGTTGCCTGGTCGTGGGTTTTGCGCGAGATCTGCCCATTCACGTCGTATGTGGTTGGCGCGGAGAGAAGGTGGCGTTGATCACAGTCTATGTTCCACGCCCGCCAAAGTTCATTGATCCTTGGACACGAGGAGGTAAAGCCAGTGACACAAGTCCGGTGTAATTTCTGCGGTGGTGACCGCTATGAGGAACGCAGAATCGAGTATCTGTACACGCATAAGGGCAAATACTTGCTGGTTCCCAATACTCCTGTCGAGGTTTGTCTCGACTGTGGAATGGTCTATTACGATGCTGCGGTTCTCAAAGAAATCGAGCGGCAGTTTTTTGCGATTCAACGCAAGACCGAAGATCCAGATTGTTACATCGAGATGCCAGCGAAAGCGTACGCTTAACCGGCAAAGGGCAGGTGCCTGTCGCCGATATTGTGAGAAATCAAGGAAAGGGTTTGACGGTGAGAGAGTTTATCGCTGCCTGTGTGCAGATTGCGGTTGCACCCAACGACGTGCAGGAGAACATCGAAAAGGGCGTGGCCTGGCTGGAAAAGGCGGTCGAGGAGTACGAGGCCGAGCTGGTCGTCTTTCCCGAGACGGTGACGACCGGCTTTGTCACCGGGCTGGACGCCGAGGGGCTGTGGGATCTGGTGGACGAGGCGCCGGGGCGCATCACGGCCGAGGTGCAGAAAGCGGCCAAAGCCCACGGCGTGCACGTGGTCTGGCCCTCGTACCGGCGCGGGCCGGAGCGGGGCGTGGTCTACAACTCGTCGATCCTCATCGGGCCGGAGGGTGACATAATCGGCATCTATGACAAGACGCACCCCTTCCCCCTGGAGCGGGCCGACTGCGGCGGCTGGGTGACGCTGGGCCAGCGGGCCGACGTGTTCGAGACGGCGCTGGGCAGCCTGGGCATGATCATCTGCTACGACGGCGATTTTCCCGAACTGTCGCGGCTGCTGGCGGTCAAGGGCGCGGAGATCATCGTGCGGCCGTCGGCGCTCCTGCGCAGTTACGACATCTGGTACATCACCAACTGCGCCCGGGCCTACGACAATCACGTCTACGTGGTGGCGACCAACGCTGTGGGGCCGGACGCGGGGGGCAGCTACTATTTCGGCCACAGCATGATCGTCACACCCATTGCCTGGCGGCTGGCCCAGGCCCGGGGCGGCGAGGAGATCATCGCCGCCAAGCTGAACCCCGATCCGCTGCGCTACGTGACCCACGGCAGCAAGAGCCCGCAGGTGTTCGATCACTTGCAGGATCGCAACCTGGCGCTGTACGAGGAGATTTTGAAAGAAGCCCGGTCGCGGTTTGAGCCGGGGGAGCGGTTGCGGTAAATTGGAGATTGGGTATTGGATATTGGGATGTGATGAATGGCGATCCTTCAGGTGTCAGACGAGTTGGTTGGCGAAATCCGAGACGAGGCTGAGACGCGGGGCTTGGCCGTTGAGGAGTTTCTTCGCGCGGCGCTCCAGCGCGAGCGCACGCTGGCCAATCGCCGCAAGATCGAGCGCGAGCAGGAATGGTGGCTTGGCCTTCCCCTCAGCGAGCGCGCCCGGTACGAGGGGGAGTTTGTGGCAATTCACGAGCAGAGAGTCGTGGATCGTGATAAAGATGAAGATGCTCTTCATCAGCGTGTCCGCACCAAGTACGGGCAAACGCCGGTTGCCATCATCCCTGCAGAAGGGCCACAGGAGATTCGGGTGTTCAGTCCGCGACCAATTCAACCCAGCCGTGGAGGTGGTCGCTGATGATTAGGGGATGGCATCATCCTGGGCCGCAACGTGCTGAATGAATTGCGGTTGCACCTGGACGGGCCGGCTGAGATAGCGAGTATTGAGGAAAGACCGTCATGACCGAGGAAACAATACTCAAGGTGACAATGATCAAGGTAGAGCTTGAAACGAGGTGGAGGTAAATGGCGCGAGCGTTCAACGTAATCGTGGAGCGTGATTCTGAGGGTTACTACGTGGCGAGTGTGCCGGAACTGCGGGGGTGCCATACCCAGGCCCGGTCCCTCGACGAGTTGATGGAGCGAATCAAGGAGGCCATCGAGTTGTGTCTGGAGGTTGAAGACGAGGAAGCGACTCCTTCTGAATTCGTGGGCGTGCAGCGTGTTTGGGTAGGCGCATGACCCGGCTCCCGCGTGTGTCGGGGCGTCAACTTGGCGCAGCGTTTGGTGCTGCGCGACGATTTTGCGCCGGACAGCGATCTGGACATCGTAGCCACTTTTGCGCCCGAGGCCGATTGGAGCTTGTTCGACCACGTGCGGATGGAGCGAGAACTGGCTGATTTGCTGGGGCGCGAGATCGATCTATTTGGCCGGCGTGCGGTCGAACTCGGCCACAACTGGATACGTCGCCGGGAGATACTGAACACAGCCGAGATCGTCTATCAGTCGCGATGAACGCATCTCCTAAACGGCAGTAACCTTGGGGGGTGTTGCTCTTGCCGCAAGATGAAGGAGGTACGAAAATGCAACCGGCTGTACAAACCAAAATCCAGAAGCAACCGGTCACATTGTCTGAGATTGTCCCTGCCGTCCGCACGTTACCTGCCCTGGATAAACTCAGGCTCATCCGCATTCTGGCCAAGGAGTTAGAGGAAGCCAGGGAAATCTTTCCCTTCGAACCTGGCAAGACCTATGACCTGCCAACACCCCACAATTCGTTCGGTGCGGCCGCGATCCTGGCCGAGGATCTGGTCGCCGAGCAAAAGATGAACGACTGTTTGAGATTGAACCACTGGTGTAAAGGAAGGTGATGACCATGACAAGACAGCTTGTCCGTATTCGGTCGGTTGAGCTTCTGGGCGGCTTTCAGGTGCGACTTGGGTTTACAGATGGCACTCAGCGTGAGGTTGATCTGGAGCCTTATCTGCACGGTCCCATCTTTGAACCGTTGCGAGACGACCCGGCGGTGTTTGGCTCTGTAACAGTAGACGAACGTATGGGGACCATCGTATGGGAGAACGGTGCAGATATTGATCCAGATGTCCTCTATTATGACTTGAAGCCGGCCTGGATGGAAGATTCAGAACTTGAATTGGCTGCATAAGCTTGGAAGCGGCCAGAAGGAGATTTCCCATGGACATCGAAAAAGCAAACGCACAAGCATGTGAACGCATGATGGACGCCCGCCCGGTCCTGGTCGGGCTGGGCAAGGCCCTCGACGTCGTGCCGGGGATGCGGGACAACCTGCTCTTGCACGCCGGCCCGCCGCTGACCCTTCGAGGACAGCCTCAGGGCGAAGCGTGGGCGCGGGCCTCGGGGCCGATGCGGGGGGCCATCACCGGCGCGCTGATTTTCGAGGGCAAGGCCCAGGACATGGCCGAGGCCCAGGCCCTGGTCGAATCCGGCGAGATCGACCTGGAGCCCTGCCACCACCACGGGGCCGTGGGGCCGATGGCAGGCGTCATCTGCCCCTCGATGTCGGTCTATGTCCTGGAAAACAAAACTCACGGTTCGACTGGGCTCACCGCAGGCGGCAACAAGTCGTACTCGAACCTCAACGAGGGTTATGGCAAGGTGCTGCGCTACGGCGCTTACAGCGACGAGGTGCTCGACCGCCTGCGGTGGATGGAGGAGGTCATGGCTCCGGTCCTGGCCAAAGCGATCGAAGCCAGCGGGGGCATCGACATCCGCGCCCTGCTGGCCGAGGCGCTGCACATGGGCGACGAGGGCCACAACCGCAACAAGGCCGGCTCGATCCTGTTCACGGCCAAGCTGGCGCCCTTTATCGCCTCCGTTGCGCCCAAGCCCGAGATCGCCGCCGAGATCCTCAAGGCCTTGGGCGACAACGCGCTGAGCGTGCTCAACCCGGTCATGGCCGCCTGCAAGGGCATGGCCGACGCGGCCCACGGCGTCGAGGGCAGCACGATTGTGAGCACCATGGCCCGCAACGGCACCGACTTTGGCATCCGCGTCAGCGGCCTGGGCGACCGACAAGGATCCCCTTCAGGGGACTGGTTCACCGCCCCGGTGGCGACGCCCGACGGCCTCTACTTCCCCGGCTTTACGGCCGAGGACGCCAGCGGCGACATCGGCGACAGCGTCATCACCGAGACGGCCGGCATCGGCGGCTTTGCCATGGCCAGCGCGCCGGCTATCGTCACCTTTGTGAGCGGCACGCCCCAGGACGCCATCAACGCCACGCTAGAGATGTACGAGATCACGGCCGCCGAGCACAAGCTGTTCACCATCCCGCCCCTTGACTTTCGCGGCACGCCGACGGGCATCGACGTCCGCAAGGTGGTCGAGACGGGCATCACGCCCCGGGTCAACACCGGCATCGCCCACAAGGACCCCGGCGTCGGCCAGGTGGGCGCCGGCCTGGTCCGCCCGCCGATGGCCATGTTTGAGGAGGCGCTCGTCGCCTACGCCGAAAAATACGGATATTAGAGATTGGGTATTGGATATTGGGGTGGCTTGAATGGCTTTGAAGTTTGAAGAGTTGCGGGTGTTGCAGGCGGCCGAGGCTGTGGCCGATGGGATCTGGCGGCAGGTGGTGCGCTGGGGTTCGTTTGCGCGGGATACGGTCGGCAAGCAGATGGCGCGGGCGGGCGATTCGATTGGGGCCAACATCGCCGAAGCCTACGGACGCTTTCACTACGGTGAAAAACTCCAGTTCCTGTACTATGCCCGTGGCAGCCTCTTTGAGACCAAATACTGGCTCAATAATACCTAATATCCAATATCAAATACCTAGAAAAGGAGTGAAACCTATGAACTGTGAACAATTCATCAAAACCCTGACCGACGCCAAGCTGTACGACCTGACGCAGGGGTGCAGCATTTTTACGCCGCCGTGGCCGGGCGACAAGGCGCTGGAGGTCCATTTCTTCAAGCGCGTCACCGGGGCCTACGGCGGCGGATTGGGGGCCAATGGCCAGTTGATCCGCTGGAGCAACAGCGTGGGCACCCACCTGGTGGGCGAGCGCGCCTTCCACTCGGGGGCGCGGGCCATCGCCGACATCCCGCTGACCGACCTGTGCGGGCCGGGCGTCGTGGCCGACATCTCGGACCTGGTGTCCGACTATAGCCTCTACACGCCGGAGATGATCACCAGCCGGGCCGACGTGCGCAAGGGCGACATCCTGATCATCAACACCGGCTACCACCGCTACTCGTGGGACCAGCCCGACGTGCTCAATCCCCAGGCCCAGGGCGGCGTCGAGTCGAAAGAGTTCGGCTTCCTGGTGCGCCATCCTGGCCCCTCGCCCGAGTTCTTCAAGTGGGCGCTGGACATGGAGCTGAAGGTCATCGGCGTGGACTGTGGCTGCGCCGAGCACCCGATGAACACCAATCTGCGCTACATGCACGCCAACGAGTTCGAAAAGGCGGAAGCCAAGCTCCAGGCCGAGTATGGCAAGAGCTGGGACGAGATGTTCCCGCCCGACGAATACTACCAGTTGACCCACATCACCATGCCCAAGAACCACCTGCTCCTGGCCGAATCCATCGTGGGCGACGTGGCCCAGTTGAGCAACCAGCGGGCCTGGCTGATGATCATGCCCATTCCCTTCATGGAGGTCGAGTCGGCCTGGTCGCGTGTCGTGGCCATGCAGCCGCCCGAGGGCATGAGCGACGACGAGTTCTTCCAGGTGATGGGCTCGGCCCAGATGCTCGACCTGACGCTGCCTTTCAGCGTGCAGGTGCCCCAGTGGGCCAACTACGAGCCGCTGTCGGTCAAGTACATCAAGCGCGTCGGCGGGCAGTATTTTGGCCTGGGCCGCAACAGCTCGATGTGCAAGGCCAGCTTCCACCTGGCGACCCACATGGACGGCGAGAAGCACTTTTGGCCGGTGGGCCGGACCATCGGCCAGGTGCCGCTGGAAGAGTGGGTCGGCCCCGGCGTCATCGCCGACATCTCGCACCTGGTCAGCGACGCCAGCGTCTACACGCCAGAGATGATCGAGTCGGTGGTCGACGTCCGCGAGGGCGACATCCTGATCACCAAGACAGGCTGGCACAGATACGGCTGGAACAGCCCCGATTCCGACGAATTCCGCTACATGATCCGCCATCCCGGCCCCTCGCCCGACTTTAGCCAGTGGTGCGTGGACAAGAAGCTGAAATGGCTGGGCGTCGACGCCGTTAGCCAGGACCACCCGATGAACACCATCCAGCGCGTCTGGCATCCCAAGACCTTCGAGGAGGCCAACCGCAAGTTGATCGAGTCCTTTGGCCAGGACTGGGACGAGATGTACCCGCTGGACGACTTTTACCAGGACACCCACCTCAACCTCTTCCCCAAGAAAATCGTCCACGCCGAGAACCTGGGTGGCGACATCGCCACGGCACCCAGTGGCCGCTACTACATCGGCTGCTACCTGCAGAAGGGCATGGAGTGCGCCTCGATGTGGGGACGGTTTGTCGCTTTCAAAGAGGGAGATTAGATATTGGGTATTGGGTATTGAATCGCCAATATCCAATACCGTGTTCTGAGATGATCCTGGTTACAGGAGCGGCAGGCAAAACCGGACGGGCGATCATCCGGGCGCTGGCGGCGCGGGGCGCGGTGATGCGGGCGCTGGTGCACCGGCCTGAGCAAGTCGCGGCGGTCGAGGCGCTGGGCGCCGAGGCCGTCGCCGGCGACCTGCGCGAGCAGGCGGCGGTGGATCGGGCGGCGCGGGGCGCGCGGGCGGTGTACCACATCTGCCCCAACGTGCACCCCGAGGAGATCGCCATCGGCCAGACGGCCATCGCCTCCGCCCGCCGGGCCGGGGTAGAGCGGTTCGTCTATCACTCGGTGCTCCATCCCCAGGTCGAGGCCATGCCGCACCACTGGCGCAAGATGCGCGTCGAGGCGTTGCTCTTCGCCTCGGGCCTGGACTTTACCATCCTGCAGCCGGCGGCTTATATGCAGAACGTGCTGGCTCACCGCGACCGGATCATGGGCGAGGGCATCTACCCGGTGCCCTACCCGGTCGAGACGCGGCTGGGCCTGGTCGACCTGGAGGACGTGGCCGACGCGGCGGCTGCCGTGCTCACCGAGCCGGGCCACGACGGCGCGACCTACGAGCTGGCCGGCCCGGAGGCCCTGACGCAGACGGAAATCGCCAACCTCCTGGGGCAGCAGCTTGGGCGGGCGGTCCACGCCCAAGCTGTGCCCCTCGCCGAGTGGGAGCGCGGGGCGCGGGCCGCCGGCCTGGGCGAGTACGCACTCCAGACGCTGCTCCAGATGTTCCGCTACTACGCGGAGCACGGTTTCTGGGGCAATCCCAACGCGCTCGGCTGGCTACTGGGCCGCCCGGCGACGACGTTCGCCGCCTTTGTCGAGCGCGTTGCTCGTGGGTCATTGCGAGGCGCGTCGTTTGCGCCGAAGCAATCCCCAGTTGGGTAGCCGGAGATTGCTTCGCTCGCTGCGCTCGCTCGCAATGACGGAGGTGTGAGATGCTGTCCGAACTGGACAACTACTTGCAACGAATCGAGGACCTGCGCGGGCAGGTGAGCCAACTCGTCGCCGAGTTGCCCGCCGAGGCCCTGAACTGGCGTCCGCTTGGCGGCCCCCTCGAGGGCGAGGACGAGCGCGCCACCAACTCGCTGGCGCTCCTGGCGGCCCACGTCGCCGGCGCCGAGCACTTTTGGATCGGCGAGGTGGTGGGCGGCCGGCCCGCCACCCGCGACCGGGACGCCGAGTTTGCCACGGAGGCCACAGACGGCGCGGAGTTGATCCGCCTGCTGGAGCAAGTCGGCGCCGAGACGCGGGAGATCCTGACCGGCCTCAGCCCGGAGGCCCTGAACGGCACGCGTGAGGCGCGCGGCCGCACGGTCCCGGTCCGCTGGGGCATCCTGCACGTCGTCGATCACACGGCCCT
This sequence comes from uncultured Anaerolineaceae bacterium, assembly GCA_964387775.1. Classification (GTDB taxonomy): domain Bacteria; phylum Chloroflexota; class Anaerolineae; order JAAYZQ01; family JAAYZQ01; genus CAYLZO01. Next base: position 11,395 of record CAYLZO010000012.1, on the reverse strand, counting down.
GCACCTGGGTCACATGCAGTTGACGTACCAGCTGTGGAGCGGGGGCAGAGGTGTCGCCGCTCCGCGCTGGTTTGAGAGAGTGGGAAATCGGTAGATTGGTAGATTGGTACATTGGGAATTGGTAGATTGGTACATCGGTAAATTGGGGAGCATGCCCAACCTACCAACTTACCAACCTACCAATCTACCAATATACCAACCTACCAATGGACCAACACACTGGAGGAAAAATGAAACCAGCTCCATTCCAATACCACGCCCCGGCCACCGTGGACGAGGCCCTGGCGCACCTGGCCGAGCACGGCTGGGATGCCAAGGTCCTGGCCGGGGGGCAGAGCCTGATCCCGATGATGAACTTTCGCCTGGCCCAGCCGGCGGTGCTCGTCGATCTGAACAACGTCGCCGAGTTGGCCTACATCACGCCGACGCGGGACGGGGGCCTGGCCATCGGGGCCATGACGCGCCAGGCCGAGGTGGAGCGCGACCCGCTGGTGGCCGGGGTGGCACCCCTGATCCACGCCGCCATGCCCAACATCGCCTATCCCGCCATCCGCAGCCGGGGCACCTTTGGCGGTAGCCTGGCCCACGCCGACCCCTCGGCCGAGCTGCCGGCCATCAGCCTGGCGCTGGGGGCTCGCTTTCGGGTGCGTGGCCAGAAAGGCGAGCGCTGGGTCCCGGCCGACGAGTTCTTCCTGGGCTTTTTCACCACGGTGCTAGAGCCCGACGACCTGCTGGTCGAGGTCGCCGTGCCGCCCATGCCGGCGCGCAGCGGCTGGGCCTTCCAGGAGGTCGCCCGGCGCCACCACGACTTTGCCCTGGTGGGCGTTGCTGCCTTGGTGACGCTGAACGGCGGCGGGACCTGTGACGACGCCCGGCTGGTCTACTTTAGCGTGAGCGACGGCCCGGTCGCCGCCGAGCAGGCCGCAGCTGTGCTCCGAGGCCAGCAGCCAACCGAAGCCACCATCGCCGAGGCCGCCGAGGCCGCCGCGACCGCCGACATCCCCGAGCCCAACAGCGACATCAACGCTTCGGCCGACTACCGGCGTCACCTGATCCGGGTGCTGGGCAAGCGGGTGTTGGCTGAAGCCTTTGAGCGAGTTGGGAAGTAGGGAATCAGGTACCCGGTACCTGGTACCTGGTACCGGGTACCCGATCCCCGGTTCCCTAGCACGAGGAGAGAGCATGAACAACTTACACACGATAACCGTCACCGTCAACGGCGACCCGTACGAACGCACCGTCGAGCCGCGCTTGCTGCTGAGCGACTTTTTGCGGCACGACCTGGGGCTGACCGGCACCCACGTCGGCTGCGAGCACGGCGTCTGCGGCGCCTGCACCATCTTGTTCGACGGCCAGCCGGCCCGCTCCTGCCTGATGTTCGCCGTGCAGGCCAATGGCCACGAGGTCATGACCGTCGAAGGGCT
>CAYLZO010000012.1:0-9871 GCA_964387775.1 uncultured Anaerolineaceae bacterium | reverse complement strand
GTCGAAGGGCTCGCCCTGAGCAAAGTCGAAGGGCTCGCCCTGAGCAAAGTCGAAGGGGTGGGCACGCCGGAGGACCTGCATCCCATCCAGGAGGCGTTCATAGAGGCCCACGGCGCCCAGTGCGGCTTTTGCACGCCCGGCATCCTGACCGGCCTGGTGCCCTTCCTGGCCGAAAACCCCGAACCCAGCGAGCAAGAGATCCGCGAGGCCCTGGCCGGCAACCTGTGCCGCTGCACCGGCTACCAGCACATCGTGGACGCGGTCAGGCTGGCGGCAGATAAAATGCGAGATTAGATATTGGATATTGTCAATATCCAATATCCAATACCAGTATCTAGCAGGAGTGAAACCGTGACCGAAAAATACATTGGCAAACGAATGACCCGAACCGAGGACCCCCGGCTGCTGACGGGGCGGGCGCTTTTCGTGGACGACGTGCAGATGCCCGACATGCTGCACGCGGCTTTTTTGCGGAGCGACTATGCCCACGCCCGGGTGACGAGCATCGACGTATCCGCTGCTCGCGCGCGGCCGGGGGTGGTGGCCGTCTACACCGCCGAGGACATGGGCGACGACTGGCAGCACGGCCCGCCGCTGGTCTCGCCGCCGCCGACGGTCGAGGACGTGACCTTTAACTCGCGCACCCAGGTGCCGCTGGTCAAGGACAAGGTGTGCCACGCCGGCGAGCCGCTGGCCGTGGTCATCGCCGAGAGCCGCTACGTGGCCGAGGACGCCCTGGCCGACATCTGGGTCGAGATGGAGCCGCTGGACGCCGTGGTGGACATCGAGAAGGCGCTCGACCCCGACGCGCCCCGGGTCCACGACGACCTGGACTCGAACCTGGCGGCCCACCTGTCCCAGGCCAAGGGCGACTACGAAGCGGCCAGGGCCGGGGCCGACCTGGTCGTCGAGCGGCGCCTCTTTATCGACCGCTGCGCGGCGGCGGCCATGGAGAACCGGGGCATCGTCGCTCACTGGGACGCCAAGGCTCAGCAGCTCACCCTGTGGGACACCACCCAGTCGCCGATCCCGATCCGCAACGGCCTGGCGGCCATGTTCGGCCTCTCGGCCCACCAGGTGCGCGTCATCGCGCCGTTCGTGGGCGGCGGATTCGGCCCCAAGATCATGATGTTCTACCCCGAGGAGATGGTCCTCACCTGGGCCACGCTCAAGTTGGGCCGGCCCATCAAGTGGATCGAGGACCGCCAGGAGAATTTTTACGCCACCACCCAGGAGCGGAGCCAGGTGCACTATGCCGAGATGGCCCTGCGCAAGGACGGCCGCATCCTGGGCATCCGCCACGACTTTATCCACGACACCGGCGCCTACGACCCCTACGGGCTGACCATCCCGCTGAACACCCAGAGCCACGCCATGGGCTGCTACGACGTGGACAACTATACCTCGGACCTGAAAGTGGTATTCACCAACAAGACTATCGTCACGCCTGTGCGCGGCGCGGGGCGGCCCCAGGGCATCTTTCTCGTCGAGCGACTGCTGGACATTGCCGCCCGCGAGCTGGGCATCGACCGGCTGGAGATCCGCCGCCGCAACCTTATCCCGCCCGACGCCTTTCCCTACGAGCATCAGATCATCGACCAGGCGTTTGCCCCGCTGATTTTCGACAGCGGCAACTATGAGGCCACGCTGGAAAAGGCGGCGGCCATGATCGGCTACGAAAAGTTTGTGAACGAGGACCAGCCGCGTCAACGCGCCGAAGGCAAACACGTCGGCCTGGGCATCGTGCCCTTTGTCGAGACGACGGGCGTGGGCCCCTACGAGGGCGCGCGCGTGACCGTCGAGACGGACGGCCGCGTCAGCGTCGCCACCGGCGTCGGCACCCAGGGGCAGGGCCACTTTACGTCCTTTGCCCAGATCGTGGCCGACCAACTGGGCGTCAGCCCCCGCGACGTGCGCATGACCACCGGCGACACATCCGAGTTCCACTGGGGAACCGGCACCTTTGCCAGCCGGGGCGCGGTGGTGGCGGCCAACGCCATCAACGCCGCGTCGCTGGCGGTCCGCAAGAAAATCCTAAAGCTGGCCAGCAAGGTGCTCGACGCGCCGGAGGAGGAGCTGGAGCTGGTGGACGGCGACGTGCGCGTGGCCGACATCCCCCGCAAGTCGATCGGCCTCGGCGAGCTGGCGGCGATGGCCAATCCGCTGCGCGGCGCCGTCGAGCCGGGCACCGAGCCCGGCCTGGAGGCCACCGACTACTTTGGGCCGCAGTATGGGGCCACGGCCAACGGCACCCACGCCATGATCGTCGAGGTGGACCCCGAGACGATGATGATCGACATAAAAAAGTACGTCACCGTCGAGGACTGCGGCACGGTGCTCAACCCGCTGATCCTGGCCGGGCAGATCCACGGCGGCGTGGCGCTGGGCATCGCCAACTCGTACTACGAGCAGCTCATCTACGACGACAATGGCCAGTTGCTCAACGCCTCGTTCGCCGACTACCTGGTCCCCTCGGCGACCGAGATTCCACGCATCGAAGTCGGTCACGAGGAAACAAAGTCGCCGCTGAACCCCCTCGGCAGCAAGGGCGCCGGCGAGGCGGGGACGATCCCCGTGCCGGCCGTCTTTGCCCAGGCGCTGGAGGACGCGCTGGCGGATTATGACCTGGAGATCCTGGAGATGCCGCTGAGTCCGAATCGGTTGTTTGAGCTACTGCAGGGGTAGCGGGAATCAGGTATCAGGGAATCGGGTACCCGGTACCTGATACCCGATCGCTGATACCGGCTACCCGATTCCCTGCAAGTGTAAGGAGGAAACTTATGAAACTAGAAGGTGAATACACATTCGACGGCCCCCGCGAAGAGGTGTGGGCCATTGTGCGCGACCCGGAGGTGTTGGCCACGGCACTGCCCGGCGCCCAGAGCCTGGAGCAGGTCAGCGAGAACGAGTACGCGGGCAAGATGAACGTGCGTATCGGGCCGGTATCGGGCCTGTTCACGGGCAAGATCGTCGTCTCGGACGAGGTGCCGCCCGAGAGCTACACGCTGGAAGTAGAGGGCCGGGGCGCGCCGGGCTTTGGCAACGGCACCGGCCACGTCCGCCTCGAAGAGACCGACGACGGCAAGACCCTCATAAAGTACGAGGGCGAGATGCAGGTCGGCGGGCGCATCGCCGGCGTGGGCCAGCGCCTGATCGACACGGCGAGCAAGAGCATGGTCCGCCAAGGGCTGGAATCGCTGAACCTGGCCCTGCAAGCCCGCCTGGCGGCCGAGGAAGAGGGCGTGGAGGTCGCTTACACGCCACCCTCCGAGACCAAGTTCGCAGCAGCCGTGGCGAGGGACATGGCCCAGGAGATGCTGCCGCCCCCCGACACGATGGGCCTGCTCCTGGTTGTAGCCGCCGTGGCGTTTCTCTTCGGCTTCCTGCTGGGCAGGCGGGGGCAGGAGTGAGCGCACGGGTGGAGTAGCGCCAAGCGCGGCGATTTTTGCAGGAGCAAGGCTGGAAAGGAGGGGACTATCGCCTAACGAACAAGAACGGCTGGATCAGGGGAGTGCCCCAAGAGCCTGTGCAGCGCGCAGGGGGCCAAGGCCGGATCGGTGAGGTTGACAATCTATCCTGGATTGTGTACAATTGAAATTCGTTCCCGCCGGGGGGACGCGGGCAGCAGCAGAGGAAATCTTACGCGGCGCCAGGCTGCACAAATGCTCCGCTCCGACCGATAGACAAGACAGAGGAGGAGAATTACAATGAAAGGCGAACGACTTGAGAAAAAGGGGATCAGGGCTGTCACGCTGGCACTAGTCCTCGTGCTATTGACCACGCTCGTCATGGGTTGTGGTCCGACAGAGCCTACCGAAGCTCCAACAGAAGCGATGGAGCCGGAACCCACCGAGGCGATGGAGCCGGAACCTACCGAGGCGATGGAGCCCGAGAGTGTTACGCTGGCCATCGAGCACTTTAGCATCATCGAGGGCACCACCTGGTCGGGCGCCCACCATCGCGCCGGGCAGCGCATCGCCGAAAAGTACCCCAACGTCGATTATATCTTCCGCGAGGAGGTGGGGCCGGACCTGACGGTGCCCTTTGCCGAAGAGATGATCGCCGACGGGGCCGACATCGTCGTGGGCAACGCCGAGTTCATGGGGCTGCCCCTGAAGGACATCGCCGACGAGTACCCCGACGCCTACTTTGTGTCGATCATTGCCAGCGACCTGTCCACCAAGCGGAACTTTATCCGGCTCTTTCCCCGGCAGTATCAGGCCCTCTACCTGGAAGGGCTCATCGCCGGGGCCTTGACCGAGACGGGCAACATCGGCATCGTCTCCGCCTTCCCCTCCGTGCAGGTCATCCGGCGTGAGGCCGGCTTTTACCTGGGCGTCCAGGATGCCGCAGAACTGCTGGGCAAGGACATCACGGTGTACGTCAAGTACGCCGGCGACTGGTACCTGCCCCAGGAGGAGCGCGACATCGCCGCTACCCTGGTGGACCAGTACGACGTGGACGTGCTGACCCAGCAGACTGACTCGGGCTCGCCCCTGGACGTCGCCACCGAGAAGGGCATCTGGTTCGTGGGCAAGGACATGGACATCGTCGGCTTTTACGGGTGGTCGGACACCAGCACTGTGGCCGTCTCCTTCGACACCCGCTGGGAGGTGCTCTACAACCAGATCGTCCAGGACTGGCTGGCCGGTGAGGAGAACCCGGAAACCGTGCTCTACCTGGGCATGGAATCGACCATGACCCTGGCCGATGGGACCGAGATCCTGACGGTTGACATCATGAACGACAACAAGGTCGGCATCGAGGCCATCAGCCCCGAGGCACTGCCCCTGATCCCGCAAGAGATCGTCGATCTCGTGGATCAGCGCCGGACGCAAATGATGAACGGCGAGTGGGACCCCTTCACCGAGCACGAGTTTGTGAGCAACGGCACGGGCCTGGCGTTGGAGGGGGTGCCGCTGCCTGAGGCGGGCACAGTGGTCAAGCCGGCGGGTGAGGAGCCCACGGCCGAGTGGCTGCTGTCCTCGTTCAACTTTGACCTGGAAGGCATGGAGATCCTGGAGTAACCGAGGGCCAACCTGTCCATTGGCGAATCAAAGGGCGTGAGGCTCCCATGCCTGCGGGAGAACGCCCAAGGGAGAGAGCCTCATGCCCGCCAACGACGCTAGGCCGCAGACGATTTCTCGCCCCAAGCCCCCCCTGGTACGTCCCCGTGTGTTGATGGCTGAGAAACAGACCCTGGCTCCAGAGTTGGAGCGTGCTTGCTAGGAGGAGAGACGAGGGCCACAATGCTCTTGGAAGGAATACAACGCGGAGAGACGGTCCTGGAAACTAGGGGGATCACCAAAGTGTTCCCCGGCGTCGTCGCCAATGACGGCATCGACCTGGAGATCAAGGCGGGCGAGATCCACGCCGTCCTCGGGGAAAATGGCGCCGGAAAGACCACCCTGATGAAGATGCTTTTTGGCCTGCTGCGGCCTGACGCCGGCGAGATCTATGTGGGGGGCAACCGGGTCGAGTTCAAGTCGCCGCTGGACGCCATCGATCTGGGCATCGGGATGGTCCACCAGCACCGCAAGTTGGTGCCCGCCCACACCGTCATCGAGAACATCATCCTGGGTCACCCGAGGGCCGGCGCGGTTCTGAACCTCAAGCGGGCGGAGAAAGAGATCCACGAGCTTTGCGCGAGGTACGGGTTCAACGTCGATCTGGGGGCCAAGGTCTGGCAGCTTTCGGAGGGCGAGAAACAGGTCGTCGAAATCCTCAAAGCCCTCTACCGGGGCGCCAAGGTCCTGATTCTGGACGAGCCGACTTCGGCGCTGACCCCCCACGAAACGAAACAGCTCCTGGCCTCCATCGAAGCCATGGCCGGCGACGAACTGGCCATGATTCCCTTCATCACCCACAAGCTGCCCCTGGTGCTGGCCGTCAGCGACCGCGTGACGGTGCTCCGGCAGGGCAAAGTCACGGCCCGCCTGGCAACGGAACACGCCACGGAAAGGAGTCTGGCCCGCGAGATGGTCGGGCGTGAAGTTATCTTTCGGATTGAGCGGGCCAAGGTTGAGAAGGGAAACCCTGTGCTCCAGGTAGAAAACCTGTCAGCCCAAGGAGACAAAGGGGTCCTGGCCTTTGACGGCGTCTCCTTTGCGGTGCACGAAGGCGAGATCTTGGGCATTGCCGGGGTTTCGGGCAACGGCCAGCAGGAGTTGGCCGAGGCCCTCGCCGGCCTCCGAGACGTGGATGGGGGACGGGTGCTGCTGGCAGGCCAGGACATTACCCGCTGCTCCAGCCTGGAGCGATGGCGGCTGGGCATGGGCTACATTCCGGCGGCGCGCATCGAGGTCGGCTCCATCGGCGAGTTCTCCCTCGTGGAAAACACGGCGATGAACTATTACTTTGACGGCGATTTTATCCGGCGCGGGGTCGTGGATTATGGGCGAATAGAGAAACTGACCCAGGAGATCATAGCCGAATACAACGTCATGACGCCCGGCCCCGGCATCAAAGCCAAGGCCCTGTCCGGCGGCAATCTCCAAAAGCTCATCCTGGGGCGGGTGTTGTCGCGCAAACCCCGGCTGCTGATCGCGAGCCTGCCTACCCAGGGACTGGACGTAGGAGCTACCGAGTTTGTGCGCAACAAGCTCATGGAGGCCAAGGCCGAAAAGGCCGCCATCCTGCTCATCTCCGAAGACCTGGACGAGGTGCTGGCCCTGAGCGACTGGGTGGCGCCTATCTACGAGGGCAAGCTGATGGGTATCATTCCGGGGGAGGAAGCGCTGAGGGAGCACGTGGGCGCCCTGATGGCCGGCGCGGTTCAGGGGGAGGGGGGATGATGAGGATCGGCCGCTATCAGGTCAAGCTCGAAAAACGGCTGACGTTGGCCGGCTGGCAGGCCGCGCTTATCTCGATCCTGGCGATTCTGTTCGCCCTGGTGCTGTTCAGCCTGGTCTTTCTCCTGGACGGGATCAAGCCCCTGGTCGCGTATCGCGAGATCTTTTCCTATGCCTTTGCCAATCCTTTTGGCCTGCCGCTGACCCTTAACCGTTTCATCTTTTTGCTGCTCTGCACCTGCGCTTTCATCATCCCCTTTCGGGCCGGGCTGTGGAACATCGGCATGACGGGCCAGCTCTACGTCGGGTCGCTGGGTGCCTTTGGGGTTCTCTTTGCCCTGGGGGCCAAGGGCTCGCAGACCACCTTCGATCTCGCCCCCGGCATCGTCCTCCCCTTGATGCTGGTCGCCTCGGCTTTGGGCGGGGCCGTGGTGGGCGGCATTGCCGGATTCCTGAAAGGCAAGCTGGACATCAACGAGATCGTCGTGACCATGATGCTCAACTTTATCGCCTTCTGGCTGGTTTCCTTCATGATCAAGGAGGGCGGCCCGTTCATGAATCCCGGCGGGCGGGGCGAGAGCTTTGAGTTACCCTCGTCGATCCACGCGCCCCTGATCTCGGGTGTCCCTTTCACCATTGTCCTTGCCCTTGGCGCGGCCCTGTGGTTGTATTTTGTGTTTGCCAGGACCAAGCTCGGGTATCAGATTCGAGCCTACGGGCACAGCCCGGCGGCGGCGCAGTACGCCGGCGTGAGCTCGGTCAAGATTCCATTCCTGGTTTTTGTGCTGGGCGGGGCGCTGGCCGGGCTGGCGGGCTATCACTACTTTGCGGCGGTGCCCGGCGTCTTCAAGATCGCGCGCAACTATGGCTATTTCGGCGATCTGGCTTTCTACGGCATCATCTGCGGGCTGATCTCGCTGGGCAACCCGCTGGAGGCGATCCCGGTCGCCCTGCTCTTTGGGGGATTGTCCATCGGCGGGCGCTACGTCCAGGGCAAGCTCAACATGGGCTTCGGGGTGGATTTCGCCCTGCTGGGCGTGTTGATGATCTCCCTCGTCGCTTTTCAGTTCTTTTATCGCTACAAGATCGTGTGGCTACCAGCAGGGGAGAAACGGATCGATGTGGGAATTCATCGCTAGAAGTCTCGAAGCCTCGACGATTTTCACCTTTGCCGCCCTCGGCGAGCTGATCAACCAGCGCTCGGGCATCCTCAACGTGGGCATCGAGGGCGTCATGCTCTTTGGCGCCACCTTCGGCTTCATCGCCGCCCAGACCACGGGCAGCTACCTGGTCGGCTTTGTGGTGGGCATCGCCATCGGGGGCCTGCTGGGCCTGCTGCACGGCTTCTTTTCCATCACGCTGGGTGGCGACCAGGTAGTCAGCGGTATGGGCATCTGGATCCTCGGCTTCGGCCTGACGACCTACATCGGCAACCCCTACACCGGGCCGCTGGGCATGGAGCGCATCCCCACCTTTTTGGGCCTGTCTCCCTTTTTCTACCTCGGCCTGACGCTGGTGGTCGCTACGTGGTTTGTCCTCTCCAAGACGAGCCTGGGGCTAGAGATCCGGTCTGTGGGCGAGAATCCCTCCGTCGCCGAGGTGTCGGGCATTAACGTCAACCGCAGGCGCTACCTGTGCGTGACCGTCGGCGGGATGCTCATGGGCCTCGCAGGCGCCATTTACGCCCTCGACTACAACCCGGTCTGGAACTATAACTTTCTCATGGGCTGGGGGTTCATCGCCCTGGCCCTCGTCTTTTTTTCGATGTGGAACCCCGTCATCCTGCTGGCCGGCTCGCTGCTCTACGGCACCTTGTGGCAGCTCTCGCTCAACCCCCAGCTCGTGCTGCCCGGTGTCCTGTCCCGCTACCTGTGGCGCACGGTGCCCTTTGTCGCGACCATCGGCGCGCTGCTGTTGATGCTGACCCGCTGGTTCCGCATCCGTTGGGGGGCGGCCAAGCCCGAGGCGCTGGGCACGCCCTACGTGAAGGAATAAGAGCGCAGCAGGCAAGGGAATTGACCACTTTCGATGTCAGGAAAGATTCGCCGGCGTGAAAAAAGGCATCCTCGCGGCTGTCGTCGCCTATGGACTGTGGGGCATCTTGCCCGTCTACTGGAAGGCGGTGCAGTCCATCCCCGCCCTGGAGATCATGGCCCACCGGACGGTCTGGTCGCTGGTGTTCGTCGTCCTGCTGTTGGCCATCCGGCGGCAGTGGGCCTGGATTCGGCGCGCCCGGCAGAATCCGAGACTGCTGCTTGTCTTTGCGGCCAGCACCTGCCTGCTGGGCGGCAACTGGTTCACCTATATCTGGGCCGTCAACTCGGGCCACGTCGTCGATTCGAGCCTGGGCTACTTTATCAATCCCCTCTTCAGCGTGCTGCTCGGCGTGCTCTTTCTGGGCGAGCGGCTGCGCCCCTGGCAGGGCGTCGCCATCGGCTTTGCCCTGGCCGGCGTGCTTTTTTTGACCCTGGGCTACGGCGCCTTCCCCTGGATTGCCCTGACGCTGGCCGGCACCTTTGGCTTCTACGGCCTCTTGCGCAAGACGGCGCCCCTCGGCTCGCTGGAGGGGTTGTCGCTGGAGACGGCTCTGCTCTCCGTGCCGACGCTGGCCTATCTCGTTGGCCTGGAGCTTGCGGGCCGGGGCGCCTTTGGCCACGCCGGGCTGGCGACGAGCCTGCTGCTGGCCGGCGCGGGCGTGGTCACCGCTTTTCCGCTGCTGATGTTCGCCTACGCCGCCCGGAACGTGACCCTGGCCACCGTCGGCATCCTGCAATACATCGCCCCGACCTTGCAGTTCCTGCTGGGCGTCTTTGTCTACGAAGAGCCGTTCACCTCGACGCGCCTGGTCGGCTTTGCCGCCATCTGGATCGCGCTGGCCGTCTACTCGGTTGAAGGGCTGATGGTGGAGAGGAGGCGGCGGAGTGGTGCGTTGCCGACGCTGTGAATACGGATAGAATGGAGGAATATCTCATGAAACTGATAGACTTGACCATCCCCTTGGGCATCGGCACACCGCCGTGGCCCACCTACGAGCCGTTGCAGGTGAAATACTTTAAGCGGCTGGCGCCCAACGGCGCAAA